>NZ_JBNNJZ010000006.1:0-64367 GCF_050270335.1 Streptomyces sp. NPDC059900 | reverse complement strand
GGCGGGAGCGCCGCCACCGCGCCCGCCACTGCGCCCGGAGGACGCGAGCGCGGCCCGCGCGGGCGGACGCCCGCCCCGCCGGGACTCGATCAGCGCGACGGCCCGCTCCGGCAGCCACGCGGAGGCGGTCCCGCTGTCGCCGTCCGCACTCTCCGAAGCGAAGAGATGCGGGGCGAGCTGGGCCTGGAGGTCGGCGGGGCTGGGCCGCAGCGGCGCCTCCATCTGCATGCACGTCTCGATGAGCGGACGCAGCTCGTCCGGGAGTCCGGCCAGGTCAGGGCCCTCGCGAAGGAGCATGAAGACGGTCTCGACGGGGTTGGCCCCGTGGAAGGGCGCGTGCCCGGTGGCGGCGAAGACCAGCATCGAGCCGAGCGAGAACACATCACTCGCGCCGGTCACGCTGCGTGAGTCCTTCGCCTGCTCGGGCGACATGTACGCGGGCGTGCCCACGGCGACGTTCGTCATGGTCAGGCGGGTGTTCGAGACACCGGACGCGATGCCGAAGTCGATCACGCGCGGCCCGTCCTCCACCACGAGGACGTTCGAGGGCTTGAGGTCACGGTGGACGAGGCCCGCGCCGTGGATGGACTCCAGGGCCTCGGCGACGCCGGCCGCGAGCCAGCGCACTGCCTGGGTGGGCAGCGGCCCGTGTTCATTCACTATTTCTTCGAGCGAGGGGGCCGGTACGTACGCGGTGGCCAGCCACGGCACCGCCGCGCGCGGATCGGCGTCCACGACAGCGGCCGTATAGAACCCGGACACGGCCCGTGCCGCTTCGACCTCGCGCGTGAAGCGGACGCGGAACAGCTGGTCCTCGGCGAGCTCGGTCCTGACCGTCTTGATCGCCACGCGCCGCCCTGACGCGGAGCGCGCGAGGTAGACAAGGCCCATGCCACCGGCTCCGAGCCGGCCGAGCACCTCGAACGGGCCGATCCGCCTCGGATCGTGCTGCGTCAGCTGATCCACCACTTGCCCTGCCACCTCCCCGTACCCGGGCGCCGTATGAGCGGCCCCGTGCAGCGTCTCACCACCGAGCCGCTCCGGCGGCACGCACCCTGATTCTTCCTGTCCGGGGCGGCGGTTGCGAACCCGGGGCGGGATCGGGGTGTTGTGGGACAAAGAAGGCGTGGAGAAGAAGGAGATATGTGAGCGAAACCTGATTCGAACGCATGAGCTATTTATTGCGGGGCGCCGGAGCAGCGCGCGGAGCGGAGCGGAATACCGCCCTCAACTCCGCCCCCAACCCCATTTGCACTCGGCCGAATCGCGCTCCGATCACCCCTCGGTAAGCTGACGGCATGACAGGACAGGTACGTACCGTCGACGGCCGCGTGGCCGGTCGGCGCGGTCAGGCGACGCGTCAGAAGCTGCTCGACTGCCTCAGCGAGATGCTCAGCTCCTCGCCCTACCGGGACGTCAAAGTCATCGACGTCGCCCGGAAGGCGGGGACTTCACCCGCGACCTTCTATCAGTACTTCCCCGACGTGGAAGGCGCCGTCCTCGAAATCGCCGAGCAAATGGCGGTGGAGGGTGCCGAGTTGACCCAGCTCCTCGACGGGCGCTCCTGGGTCGGCAAGGCCGGATGGCAGACCTCGCAGGAGCTGGTCGAGGGCTTCCTCGAATTCTGGCGCAAGAACGACGCGATCCTCCGGGTCGTCGATCTGGGCGCGGCCGAGGGCGACAAACGCTTCTACAAGCTCCGCATGAAGATCCTGAACTCGGTCAACAACTCCCTTACGGACACCGTCAAGGAGCTCCAGGCCAAGGGCAAGGTCGACAAGGACGTGAACCCCGCGGCGATGGCGGGCTCCCTGGTGGCGATGCTCGCCGCGGTCGCCTCGCACCAGCGCGGCTTCCAGACGTGGGGCGTCAAGCAGGCCGAACTGAAGCCCAACCTCGCACTGTTGGTACATCTGGGCGTAACAGGAAAGAAGCCGACGAAGTAGGGCATCCCGCAACGCACTTCTGACGCTTTCCCAAGTCCTGTCACCTCAGCGGCGGATCACGGTGTTCCAGTGGTCCGCCGCTGTGTTCCCCGGACGGCCCGGCCGCCAAAGCACCCCTTATGCCTGGTCCGTACGCCTTTCCAGGCGGAACAGGCGGATCTCCCGCTCCACGCGGGACTGGTAGGTCGCGTAGGGCGGCCAGAATTTCAGCGCCGCCTCCCAGGCGGCCGCCCGCTCGTCTCCCTCCAACAGCCGCGCCCTGACCGGAATGTCCGCGCCGCGCCAGTTGACGTCGGCGTCCGGGTGGGCGATGAGGTTGCCCGTCCAGGCGGGATGCCCCGGCCGTCCGAAGTTGGAGCCGACGAGCAGCCAACTCCCCGACTCCTCGGGCATGCAGGCCAGCGGTGTGCGCCGCGGCAGCCCGCTCTTGGCGCCGCGCGCCGTCAGGATCACTCCCGGCAGCATCTGCGCGCTGAGCAGCACCTTGCCGCGCGTGAGGCGGTGCACCGTACGGTCCATCGCGGGCACGACGTGCGGCGCGATCCTGGCGAAGACCCTGGTGGACGACACCTTCTGCACGAGCCGGATGCCGGGCGCCATCAGACGGCCGCCGTCGGCCGCGCGGGTCCCGGAGCCGGCGCTTTCGCGGCGGCGAACAGCTCGGCCTGTTCCGCCGCGCGTGCCCGCAGCCGGTGCGCGGGCCCGAAGAGCAGCTCGTCGCTCGACGCCCGCTTGAAGTACAGATGCGCCTCATGCTCCCAGGTGAAGCCGATGCCGCCGTGCAATTGCACGGCCTCCGAAGCGGCGGTCCGCAGCGCGTCGAGCGCCTGCGCGAGCGCGAGCCCGCCCACCCGCTCGGCCGCCCCCGCTCCCGCCTGCTCCGAGCCGGCCCCAGCGGCCCACGCCGCGTAATAGGCGGCCGACCGAGCGGCCTGCACCTGTACGTACACGTCCGCGAGCCGGTGCTTCACGGCCTGGAAGGAGCCGATCGCCCGGCCGAACTGCTCGCGCTGCTTCACGTACTCGACGGTCCGTTCCAGGGCCCGGTCCGCGGCGCCCACGGCCTCGGCGGCGAGCACGGTGGCCGCACGGTCGCCGACCGCGGCAAGGGCGCCCGGCACATCGGCGTCGTCGGCGGCTCCGAGCAGCTCGGCCGCCACGTCACGCAGCTCGACGCGGGCCTGCGGCCTGGTCTCGTCGAGAGAGGTCTGCCGGGTGCGTACGAGCCCAGCCGCGTCCTCGGGCACCAGATAGAGCAGCGTCCTGGAACGGGCGAAGCCCCCCGTGTGCGCGGCCACGACGAGCAGCCCCGCGCTGTGCCCGTCGAGCACCTGCTCGGCCTGGCCGTAGAGCCGCCAGACCCCGTCGTCCGCGAGCTTGGCCTGCACGCCGCCCGCACGGCCGCCGCCCGACCAGTCGCCGAGGTTGTCGCCGACGAGCCCGAGCGCGGTGGCGAGCCCGGTGCCGGGCACGGCGAGCGCGGCGGTGAGGCCACCGGCCGCGATGCGCGGCAGCAGCTGTGACCGCTGCTCCTCGGTGCCCAGGCTCTGGAGCAGCGGGGCGGCGAGCGCGGCGGTGGCGAAGAGGGGCGAGGGGGTGAGGGCGCGGCCAAGCTCCTCGCTGCCGAGGGCGAGCTCCGCCGGGCCGCAGCCCACTCCCCCGTACGCCTCGGGAAGGGCGATGCCCGGCAGTCCGAGCTGTTCGGCGAGGGCGGACCAGAGGGCGGTGTCGTACCCGGCGGGGGTGCGGACCGCGGTCTTCACCTCGTCCGGGCCGCAGCGTTTGGTGACCAGCTCACGAAGAGTGCGGCGGATTTCTTCCTGCTCCGCGGTGAAGGCGGCGTCCATCGGCGGGCTCCTCCCCGGGGTGGCGGCCATGTCCGCCGACCCTGATCTGACGGGCCGTCATGCTAAGACCGCGCCGGACAGATGCACAGGGCCACGACGCCACCCGACACCTCCCTGCGGCATCCACATCTGATGTACCGTCAGATTTATGCCAACTCCCCTTCCTCCAAGCCCTTCCGGGGCCCGTTCGGGCGCGGGCCCGTCGACCCGCCCGCGCAAGGTGGCCGTCGTCGGCATATCCCTCTCCGACTGCGGCCGCGTCGACGAGGCCACCCCTTACGCCCTGCACGCCCAGGCGGCCCGCCGCGCCCTTGCCGATTCGGGCCTGGGCCGCGAGGTCATCGACGGCATCGCGTCCGCGGGCCTCGGCACGCTCGCCCCGGTCGAGGTCGCCGAGTATCTGGGCCTCAAACCGCGCTGGGTCGACTCCACCTCCGTGGGCGGCTCCACCTGGGAGGTCATGGCGGCGCACGCGGCGGACGCGATCGCCGCGGGCCGCGCGAACGCCGTACTCCTCGTCTACGGATCGACGGCCAGGGCCGACATCAAGGCGAGGCGGCGCACGTCGAACCTCTCCTTCGGAGCCCGCGGCCCCCTCCAGTTCGAGGTCCCCTACGGCCACTCCCTGATCTCCAAGTACGCGATGGCCGCGCGCCGCCACATGCACGAGTACGGCACGACGCTCGAACAACTCGCCTCCGTGGCCGTGCAGGCGCGGGCGAACGCGGCGACCAATCCCGACGCGATGTACCGCACCCCGATCACCGTCGACGAGGTCCTGAGCGGCCCGATGATCGCGGACCCCTTCACCAAACTGCACTGCTGCATACGTTCCGACGGCGGATGCGCGGTGCTCCTCGCGGCCGAGGAGTACGTGGCCGACTGCGCCTCGACGCCCGTCTGGGTGCTCGGCACCGGCGAGCACGTCTCGCACACCACGATGTCGGAGTGGGAGGACTTCACCGTCTCCCCGGCGGCGGTGAGCGGCCGCCTGGCGTTCGAGCGGGCGGGTGTGCGCCCCGGGGACGTCGACGTGGCACAGATCTACGACGCCTTCACCTATATGACCCTGGTGACCCTTGAGGACCTGGGGTTCTGCGCGAAGGGCGAGGGCGGCGCGTTCGTGGAGAAGGGCCGCCTGCTGCGGGACGGCGAACTCCCGACCAATACGGACGGCGGCGGCCTCTCGGCCCAGCACCCCGGGATGCGGGGCCTGTTCCTGCTGGTGGAGGCGGTACGCCAACTGCGCGGCGAGGCGGGCGAGGGCCGCCAGGTGCGCAAGGCGGGAGGAAGACTGCCGGAGGTGGCGGTGGCGTCGGGAACGGGCGGCTGGTTCTGCTCGTCGGGAACGGTGGTGCTGGGGCGGGGCTGAGGGGCCCCGCCCGGCACCGGTCAGGAAACGTACAGCTTGTAGTAGCCGGTGCCACCGGGCTTCGGGTCGCACCGGTACTTGTTGAAGCCCTCGCGGACGTAACTCTGTCCGGCGTCGATGCACTTGCTCTGGCTGGAGTACGTGGCGATGTACTGCCAGGCTTCGGCCTGGGCCTGCGCGCTGACGGCGCCCGCGCCCAGCAGCGAGACGGCTGCGGCCCCCGTGGTCAGAAGTGCTGCGATTTTGCGCATGTCGTTCTTCCTTCCCCTGCGGTCAGTCATGGTGCGGAAGTGACGCAGGGGGATCATGTTGAAGATTTCACGTGCGTGCAACATGTTTGGTGAGATCGCATTCGGACGCCCAAGTTCCATACCTATAAGGCGAGTTCAGTGGCCGTCACCGGCATGACGGCTTCGCCGAACATCCGCATCCGGAGCTTCGGCCTCAGCCGGACACGACGACCGCTCCCGTAGATTCGCCGGATGAACGAATCCGCCCCCCGGCCCGGCAACCCCCGGCCCGATGACAGCCGGCCCGACGACACCACCCACGGCCGCGCGCTCCTGCGCTCCCTTCGCGTATGGGACACCGAGCTGCCCCCGTTCGACCCGGATGCCGCCCCCGCCGCCCCGCTGCCCCTCTTCTGGCAGTGGTTCGTGGACGTGGCCGAGGCGGGTCAGGTGGAGCCGCACACCATGACCCTCGCGACGGCGGACGAGTCGGGCCGCCCCGACGTACGGACGCTGATGCTGCACGACGCGGACGAGTCCGGCTGGCACTTCGGCTCGCACGCGGGCAGCGCGAAGGGCCGCCAGCTCGCGGCACGCCCCGATGCCGCGCTCGGGTTCTACTGGCCCGCGCAGGCCCGCCAGGTCCGGGTGCGCGGCCGGGTCACGACGGCGGGCCCCGCCGAGAGCCGCGCCGACCTCGCCCGCCGTTCGCCGGGGGCGCTGGCGTCGGCCCTGGTCGGCAGGCAGAGCGAAGTACTGCCGTCGTACGGAGACCTGGTGGCCGCGAGCCAGGCCGCCTGGGAGCACGCCCAGGCCGAGCCGGACGCCCCGGCGCCGAGCTGGACGCTGTACGTGCTCGAACCGGACGAGGTCGAGTTCTTCCAAGGGGACGCGCGGCGCCGGCACGTGCGGCTGCGCTACCGGAGGGACGCGGACGGAGGCTGGGTCAGGGAGCTGCTCTGGCCGTGAGGTCCCGCACCCGCACCGCCTGACGAAAGTCAGTGCCCGAAGTCGTACTGCGCGAAGTCCCGTACCGGGCGGAAACCGAGGCGTTCGTAGAGGCCCGTGCTCGTGGGGTTGGCGGAGTCGGCGAAGAGGAGTACCTCCGATGCCCCTTCGGCCAGCGCGGCGCGGCTGACCTCGGCTGTCGCGGCGCCCGCGTAGCCACGGCCGCGGTGGGCCGCCGGGGTGTAGACGGGGGCCACACGGACCTGGCCCGCGACCCGGCGGGTGCGGCCCGCCATGGCCACGGGGGTGCCGTCGGGGGTTTCCCAGAGGGTGATGCCTCCGTAGGCGATGCGGGAGTCGGCCCAGGTACCGGAGGCCATCGCGCGGGGCTCGCCCAAGGCCTCCCCGAACTCCCGGTGCCAGCGGATCAGCAGCTCCCGGTCCGCCTCGGTGACGACGCGGGCCGCGCCCTGCGGGGCGGGTGCGGGCGGGGTGAGGGTGCCCAGGCGGTACAGCCTGTCGTGGACGGCGACTTCGGCGGTCGTCCCCGTGTGGCGCTGCCAGGCCCGCGCGAACGCCTCGGCGGTGTCCCGCTCGGCACCGGCGCCGGTCAGCTTCTCGCCCGCGTCGTAGAGCAGCGCGGCGAGGTCGTCGACGGCCGCCTTGTCGGCGAGCGGGCTCAGGGCCAGCCGGTGCGGCGGGGTCCACACGAAGACCCCCTCCACGATGCCGTCGCCTGCGGCGCGTATCCCGAAGTGGGGTACGCCGTCCCCGTACACGTGGAGCCCCTGCGTGCGCAGGGTCTCGCAGGCGGTGAGCAGCACGGTGTGCGTGGCGGGGTCGGAGCGCAGGAACTCCCCGGCCACGGAGAGGAACTGCTCCAGGTCGGGCGTCAGCTGCCAGGTGGCGTACGGGTCTGAGGAGGCCATGGCTCATACTCCCCCGCACCCCGTCGTCAGCAGAAGCGCATTACGCCACCGCCCCGATCACCCCGCCGGCCGGAAGACCGGCACCGTCACCCCTCCGCCCGTCCCCCCTTCGCCCGTCTCGCCTGCGCCCGCCTCGCCTGCGCCCGCCTCGCGGAACGCCACCTCCAGCGCCATCCCGATCCGCAGCCCGGACTCCTCGCAGTCGACGACCTCGGTCATCATGCGGGGGCCTTCGGCGAGGTCGACGACCGCGGCGACGTAGGGCACGCGGGAGCCGAACGGCGGCAGGTCGTTCCTGTGCACCACGGACCAGGTGTAGAGCGTGGCGTGGCCGCTCGCCGTCTCCCAGGCGCCGTCCTCGCTCCAGCAGTACGGGCAGAATTCGCGCGGGTAGTGATGCGCCCTGCCGCACCCGCCGCAGCGGCGGATCAGGAGGTTTCCCCGCGCGGCCGCCTCCCAGTAGGGGCGGGTGAACGCGTCGGGCTCGGGGAGGTCGAACCGCGGATCCCCCGCGCTCACGGTGTTCCCTGTGCTGCCCATGCTGCGGCCTCTTCCGTTCCGGGAAAGGGTTTCTGACGGTACGTCAGTTCAGCGTACGCCCGGCCCGTGCGCAAGGGCCGTACGCAAGAGGCCGTACGCGGGGTCGGCCCGCCTGCGTGCCGCGAAGCCCATGGACACGGGCGCGCCGCCTACACCCGTGATCAATTCGCAACCGGTTTGGGGCTTGACCGTCCCCCATCAAGTGACCACGTGATTACTCTCAGGTTCATGGCCGACACCACTCCCCCACAAACGCCACACCAAGACCGCCCCGTATACGTCGTCGGGGGCGGACCCGGCGGCCTTTCCGTGGCGGCCGCCCTGCGTGCGCGAGGCGTACGCGCGGTCGTGCTCGAGAAGTCCGACCGGGTCGGCGCCTCCTGGCGGGGCCACTACGACCGCCTGCACCTGCATACGACGCGACGCCTCTCCGCGCTGCCGGGCCTCGCGATACCGCGCGCCTTCGGACGGTGGGTGTCACGTGACAACGTCGCCCGCTACCTGGAGAAGTACGCCGAATTCCACGAGCTGGAGATCGTCACCGGCGTCGAGGTCTCCCGCCTGCAACGCGCCGCCGACGGCGACGGCTGGCTGCTGCACGCCACCGGCGGCCGCGAGCTGACCGGCAGCGCGGTGGTGATCGCCACCGGCTACAACCACACGCCCCGCCTGCCGGACTGGCCGGGCCGCGACACGTACACGGGCGAACTCCTGCACGCGAGCGCCTACCGCGAGCCGCGCCCCTACGAAGGCAAGGACGTCCTGGTCGTGGGCGTCGGCAACACCGGCGCCGAGATCGCCGTCGACCTCGTCGAGGGCGGCGCCGCGCGCGTACGCCTCGCGGTGCGCACCGCGCCCCACATCGTCCGCCGCTCCACGGCGGGGTGGCCCGCGCAGCGCACGGGCATCCTCTGCCGCAGGCTGCCCGTCGCGCTCGTCGACCGCCTCGCCGGGCCGCTCGCGAAGGTGAGCGTCCCCGATCTGGCCGCGCAGGGGCTGCCGCGCCCCTCGACCGGCCTGTACTCCCGCGTCAACGAGGGCGCGATCCCGGTACAGGACGTCGGCCTGATCGACGCGGTGCGCAAGGGCAAGGTCGAGCCCGTCGCCGCCGTCGAGTCCTTCGAGGACGGCAAGGTCGTCCTGGCCGACGGCACCCGGATCTGCCCCGACGCGGTCATCGCCGCCACGGGCTACCACCGCGCCCTCGAACCGCTCCTGGGCGACCTCGGCGTACTCGACGCGAAGGGCAACCCGCTGGCCCGAGGCGCCCGCACCCCGAAATCGGCCCCCGGCCTCTACTTCACCGGCTTCACGAACCCCATCAGCGGAATGCTCCGGGAAATGGCCCGCGACGCAGAGAAGATCGCAAAGGCAGTGGCAACCCGCCGGGCCCGCTAACCCCGTCACGGGCGCGGGGAGCTGACGAAACGGGCCCCGCAAGGGGCGCGGGGAACTGCGCGACCAGCCACGACGCCGCCGCAGTCGACCGACACCCCTTCACGAATAGCCCCCGTGGCCGGTACCGCACCCTCCCGGCGACCGAGATCGCCGGGAGGGGAGTAACGCCCCCGGAGCCATGGGTACTGCTAAAGGGCCGCCCCAACTCTTCGTGCAGCAGTGTTCCTGACGCAGCGTCAGTTCAGTAATCTGACTATGCGTCAGTTGCATTCCTTTCCCACAGGAGCGGGCGGACCGATGCTTGGATCGACTTACGGCACCTTCACCACCGACCCCCGCCGCGCGCATGTTGTGGCCTGCGGCGAAGCCCCGGCACCCGCCGTCCACGGACAGGCCGGCACGGCGGACGACCTGGACGTCAGCGGCCGTCCCCTGTACGCCGACATACCGGACCTGGACCGGTTCTTCCGCCCCGAGTCCGTCGCCGTCATCGGCGCGTCGGACGCCGAAGGCCGGCCGAACACCGGTATCACCCGCCAGCTCATGGACTGGGCCGAGCGGGTCGGCTCCCGGCTGCACCCCGTGCACCCCACCCGCCAGTCCGTCTTCGGCACCCCCTGCTTCCCCTCCGTCGCGGACCTGCCGGAACAGGTCGATCTGGCCGTACTCCTCGTCAGTGACCCCCTTCCCGTGATCGAGGAACTCGCCGAGTCCAAGGTGAAGTTCGCCGTCGCCTTCGCCTCCGGGTTCGCCGAGACCGGCGCGGAGGGCGCTGCCGCACAGGCCCGCCTGGCCGCCGCCGTGGAGCGCTCCGGGCTGCGGCTGCTCGGGCCCAACACCAACCTCAACGCCTTCGAGAAGTTCCGCGACGACCTCGAAGGACCGGCGATCGCCCTGATCACCCAGTCCGGCCACCAGGGCCGCCCCGTCTTCACGATGCAGGAGATCGGCGTACGCCTCTCGCACTGGGCGCCCACCGGCAACGAAGCCGACCTGGAGACCGCCGACTTCATCTCCTACTTCGCCGAACGCCCCGAGGTCGGAGCCATCGCCTGCTACGTCGAGGGCCTCAAGGACGGCCGCTCCTTCCTGCTCGCCGCCGACCGCGCCGCCCAGCGCGGGGTGCCCGTCGTCGCGGTCAAGGTCGGCCGCACCGAGACCGGCGCCCGCATGGCCGCCTCACATACCGGCAAGCTCACCGGCGCCGACGCGGTCGTCGACGCGGCGATGCGGCAGTACGGCGTGATCCGCGTGGACGGGCTCGACGAACTCCAGGACACCTCCGCCCTGTTCGCGCGGGCGCGGGCTCCGCAGGCCGAGGGCGTCGTCGTGTATTCGATCTCGGGCGGCACGGGCGCGCACTTCTCTGACCTGGCGACCGAGGCGGGCCTGCGGCTTCCCGCCCTCTCGGAGGCCAAGCAGGCGGAGCTGCACCAGTGGATACCGGACTACCTGAACGTCGCCAACCCCGTCGACAACGGCGGGCACCCGGTGGGCGACTGGCGCGGCCGGAAGATCATCGACGCGATCCTGGACGATCCGGAGGTGGGGGTGCTGATCTGTCCCATCACCGGGCCCTTCCCGCCGATGAGCGACAAGCTGGCGCAGGACCTGGTGGACGCGGCGGAGCAGACGGACAAGCTGGTGTGCGTGGTGTGGGGCTCGCCCGTCGGCACCGAGGACGCCTACCGCACGACGCTGCTCGGCTCCTCGCGGGTCGCCACCTTCCGCACCTTCGCCAACTGCATCACAGCGGTACGCGCCTATCTGGACCACCACCGCTTCACCGCCCGCTACCGCTCCCCCTTCGCCGAGGCGCCGCGCACGCCCTCGCCGTCCTTCCGCAAGGCACAGGCCCTGATGCGGCCCGGTCAGCAGCTGAGCGAGCACGCGGCGAAGCAGCTGCTGCGCGCGTACGGGATTCGCGTACCCCGGGAGCAGTTGGTGACCAGTGCGGCGGCTGCCGTGCGGGCGGCTGGGCTCGTCGGCTACCCCGTGGTGATGAAGGCGTCCGGTGCGCATCTTGCCCACAAGACCGAGCTCGGCCTGGTGAAGGTCGGCCTGACCTCCGCAAGCCAGGTGCGCGACGCCTATCGGGAACTGACCGACATCGCCCGCTACGAAGGGATCGCCCTGGACGGCGTCCTCGTCTGCCAGATGGTGGAGCGGGGCGTCGAGATGGTGGTAGGCGTGACGCAGGACGAGCTGTTCGGGCCGACGGTGACGGTGGGGCTCGGCGGTGTCCTGGTGGAGGTGCTGCGGGACGTGGCCGTGCGGGTGCCGCCCTTCGGGGAGTCCCAGGCGCTCGCGATGCTCTCCGAGCTGCGCGGGAGGGCGCTGCTCGACGGGGTCCGGGGCGCGCCCCCGGCCGACATCGACGCGCTCGTGGAGGTCGTGCTGCGGGTGCAGCGGATGGCTCTTGAGCTGGGTGACGAACTGGCGGAGCTGGACATCAACCCCTTGATGGTGCTGCCCCGGGGGCAGGGGGCCGTTGCCCTCGACGCGCTTGCCGTCTGCCGCTGAGCGGGTCTTCAGGCCGCCGCTTCGCGGCGATTTCTCCCCGCCCAACCACCCGATCACCCCGCAGCGAAATGGAGTACCCCGCGCCATGACACCCTCCCCCGAAGCCGGAACCGACCCAGCCGATCCCCTCGACTCATTGGTACTCCACGCCACTGACAACGCCGTCTCGTGGATCACCCTCAACCGGCCCGAAGCCATGAACGCCGTCACCTGGGACCAGCGCGAACGCGTCATCTCGCTGCTCGCCGACGCCTCCGCCGACCCCGCCGTCCGCGCCGTCGTGATCACCGCGACCGGCAAGGGCTTCTGCGCGGGCGCCGACCTGCGCGGAGCCACTGCCCCCGCCACCGCCACCGCCAAACGCGTACCCGGTGACGTGGCCCGCACCATCAAGCTGGGCGCCCAGCGCCTCATCTCCGCCGTGCTCGACTGCGAGAAGCCGGTGATCGCAGCGGTGAACGGGACGGCCGCCGGGATCGGCGCGCATCTCGCGCTCGCCTGCGACCTCGTCATCGCCGCCGAACAGGCCAAGTTCATCGAGGTGTTCGTGCGGCGTGGGCTCGTCCCGGACGGGGGCGGGGCCTATCTGCTGCCGCGTCTGGTCGGGCCGCAGCGGGCGAAGGAGCTGATGTTCTTCGGCGACTCGCTACCGGCCGCGGACGCCGAACGCCTCGGCCTCGTCAACCGCGTCGTACCCGCGGGCGAGCTGGAGAAGACCGCCCGCGCCTGGGCACAGCGCCTGGCCAGCGGGCCGACCCGCGCCATCGCCATGACCAAGCAACTGGTCAACGCCTCCCTCGAATCGGACCGCGCGACGGCCTTCGCGGCGGAGGCCGCGGCCCAGGAGATCAACATGACCACGGCGGACGCGAACGAGGGCGTGGCCAGCTTCGTCGAGCGACGTCCGGCGTCGTACGAGGGCCGCTGACGCCGCCGACGCCCGCACTGGACGGACCCGCGATGCGGCGCTCCGCACCCTTCCAATCTGACGACCCGTCAGCTTCAATGGGAGACGTGATGGGACACGCAGGGATGGCGGCCACCGTCGTCCGATATCTCAGGTCGGTCGGAGCGCCGACCGCCACCGGCCCGGTCGAAGCCCTCCCGCGCCCCCAGCTGCGGGCGGTCGGCGACGACGAGCGGGCGCCGCTCGACGCGCGTGAATTCCGGCGCGTACTGGGGAACTTCGCGACCGGCGTGACCGTTGTCACGGCACCGGCAGCCGAAGGCGAGCCGGGCCCGGCCGGATTCGCCTGCCAGTCCTTCTCCTCGCTCTCCCTCGACCCGCCCCTCGTCTCGTTCATGGTCGCGCGTACGTCGACGACCTGGCCGCGCATCGCCCGCGCGGGCGTCTTCTGCGTCAACGTCCTGGGCGCCGACCAGGGCGCCCTCTGCCGCGGCTTCGCGGTGAGCGGCGCCGACAAGTTCGCCGGCGTCGCACATGACCCCGCGCCCGTCACCGGCTCGCCCCGCCTGGCCGGCGCACCGGCCTGGATCGACTGCACGATCCAGGCGGTGCACACAGGGGGCGACCACCTGATCGTGGTCGGCCGCGTGGACGCGCTCGGCGCCGCCGACGACGGCGAACCGCTCCTGTTCCACCGGGGCCGGTTCGGCAGGTTCGAGGGACTGGACACGCTCGCTAGGTGAGCGCGGACGGCGGCCGCACCGCCGCCTCGTCGCGCACCCGCCGGATCACCAGGGCCATCAGCGCCGCCGCCGCGCACAGCGCCCCCGAGGCGATCCACATCACGTCGTACGACCCGAAGGCGTCCCGTACGACACCGCCGATGACGGCCACCAGCGCGGCACCCACCTGGTGCGAGGCGAGCACCCACCCGAAGACGATGGCGCTGTCGTCGCCGTACTGCTCGCGGCACAGAGCCAGGGTCGGCGGCACGGTCGCCACCCAGTCGAGGCCGTAGAAGACGATGAAGAAGACCATCGGCGGATGCACGGCCGAGTCGAGCAGGAGCGGCAGGAAGAGCAGCGAGACACCGCGGAGCGCGTAGTACACGGCGAGCAGCCGCCGCGCGTCGAAGCGGTCCGTGAACCAGCCGGACGCGATCGTGCCCACGACGTCGAAGACGCCGATGACGGCGAGGAGCGAGGCGGCGGCCGTGATCGGCATGCCGTGGTCGTGCGCGGCGGGCACGAAGTGCGTCTGGATCAGGCCGTTCGTCGAGGCGCCGCAGATGGCGAAGGTCCCGGCGAGCAGCCAGAACGGCCCGGTGCGGGCGGCCTTGAACAGCACGGTCACCGCACGCCGCGCGGCCCCCGTCGCGGGCGGCGGCTTCGCCACGAACTCTTCCGCCCCGTACGGCTTCAGACCCACGTCAGCCGGGTGGTCGCGCAGCAGCAGCCATACGAAGGGGACGACGGCGAGCGCGGCGAGGGCGACGGTCACCGCGGCGGGCCGCCAGTCGTGCGTCTCCACGATCCAGGAGAGCAGCGGCAGGAAGATCAGCTGCCCCGAGGCGGACGCGGCGGTCAGGATGCCGGTGACGAGGCCGCGCCGCGTGGTGAACCACCGGTTGGTGACGGTGGCGGCGAAGGCCAGCGCCATGGACCCCGAGCCGAGCCCGACGAGCAGCCCCCAGCACAGCAGCAGCTGCCAGGCGGACTGCATCCACACGGTGGCACCGGCGCCGACCGCGATCACGGCAAGCGCGACGGCCACGACCTTGCGGATACCGAAGCGGTCCATGAGCGCGGCGGCGAATGGCGCGGTGAGCCCGTACAGCGCGAGGTTGATGGAGACCGCGAGGCCGATCGTGCCGCGCGACCAGTGGAACTCCTCGTGCAGCGGATCGATGAGGAGCCCCGGCAGGGAGCGGAAGGCCGCGGCGCCGATGATCGTCACAAAGGTCACGGCGGCGACGAACCACGCGCGGTGGATACGACGCCGCCGCTCCGGCGCCTCCGCGTCCGGCGCGGGGACCGGCGTCGGCTGATTCACGTCTGTCTGGGTCACGACAACAGCATCCGGATTCGCGCATCCCCAAACGAGTGGCCCGAAAGACAGCATTAGCTAGAATCGGGCCATGGCCTCACCGACCGAGAACACCCGTCACCGCGTGGCGGTCCTGGCCATGGACGGCGTCATCCCGTTCGAGCTGGGCATTCCGCAGCGGATCTTCGGCCGCGCGCGCACCGCCGACGGCCAGCCGCTGTACGAGATCGTGACCGCCTCCGTCCGCCCGCCGGGCCCGGTGCGCACGGACGCGGACTTCGCGATCCTCGTGGAGAACGGCCCGGAGTGCCTGGCGAGCGCCGACACGGTCGTGATCCCGGCTTCGTACGAACTGGGCCCGGTCTACGAGGAAGGCCGCCTGACCGACGAACTGACGGCGGCCCTCGCGCACATCACGCCGGGCACGCGCCTCATCTCCATCTGCACGGGCGGCTACGTCCTGGCCGCCGCGGGCTACCTCGACGGCCGTACGGCGACGACGCACTGGGCGTCGGCCGAGCACTTCCAGCGCCTCTTCCCGCGGGTCACGGTGGACGCGGAGGTGCTGTTCATCGACGACGGGGACGTGCTCACGTCGGCGGGCGTCGCGGCGGGGCTCGACCTCTGCCTCCATGTCGTACGCGGCGACCACGGCTCGGCGGTCGCGAACGACGTCGCCCGCCGTACGGTGGTGCCGCCGCATCGCGACGGGGGCCAGGCCCAGTACATCCAACGCCCCGTCCCGGAACCCCAGTTCGCCACGACCACCTCGGCGCGGGCATGGGCACTTGCCCGCCTCCACGAGCCGATCCAGCTGCGCGACATGGCGGAGCAGGAATCCATGTCCGTACGCACCTTCACGCGCCGTTTCCGCGAGGAGGTGGGCATCAGCCCCGGCCAGTGGCTCGCGCAGCAGCGGGTGGAGCGGGCCCGCCACCTCCTGGAATCCAGCGACCTCTCCGTCGACCAGGTATCCCGCGACGCGGGCTTCGGCACTCCCCAGTCCATGCGGCAACACTTGCAGTCAGCCCTGGGAGTAACCCCCACGGCCTACCGCCGAACCTTCACCCGCCACACCGCACGCTAGCCGGACGAACAAGCACTCCCACCGCGAGACCGCGCCCCACCACCAAGAAAGCCGCAGTCGGCATCGATACGGGAGGGGACGTGTCGGTATTTCCGCCCGGAGCACGGCTAGCCCCACTCCGGCCCCGAAGCAACAGGGCGGCGCCCACCCGATAGCGAGGACGGACATACCGACGCGGCCCCGCACCCAACGACGAACCCGCCCCGAAGCACAAACGGACCCGCACCCGACCCCCGCACAAAGCCCACTGCCCACCGCCCACCGCCCCCGGCGAGAACCCTCAGAACGTCAACACCCCCCGCGCCACCCGCCCCGCCTCCGCATCCCCCACCGCCTTGGTGAAGTCCTCCACCGGATAGACCTCCGTGACCAGCTCGTCCAGGAGCAGGCGCCCCTCCCGGTACAGCTCCGCGTACAGCGCGAAGTCACGCTGCGGGCGGGCAGACCCGTACCGGCAGCCCAGGATCGACTTGTCCAGGAACAGCGACGAGACCAGGAACGACGCCTCGGCCGTGGCCGGCGGCACCCCCAGGAGGATCGCCTGGCCATGGCGGTCGAGGAGGTCGATCGCCTGCCGGATCAGCTCGACCCGCCCCACGCACTCGAAGACATGGTCCGCCCCCGTCGGCAACAGCTCCCGCACCCCCTCCTCCCCCACGGACGGGAAGAAGTGCGTCGCACCGAACTGCCGCGCAACCCCCTCCTTCGCGGGATTCGCGTCGACCGCCACGATCCGCGTCGCCCCGGCGATCCGCGCCCCCTGGAGCACATTGAGCCCGATCCCCCCGGTACCGATCACCACCACACTGTCCCCGCGATCCACCTTCGCCCGGTTGAGAGCAGCGCCGACCCCCGTCACCACCCCGCACCCGATCAGGGCCGCCGACGTCAGCGGAATGTCCTCGGGGATCTTCACGGCCTGCACGGCCTTGACCACCGTGCGCTCGGCGAACGCGGAATTCGCCGCGAACTGGTAGACCGGCGCACCGCCCCGCGAGAACGGCTGGTCCGGCATCCCGATCGCCCGCCGGCACATCGTCGGCCGCCCCCGGTTGCACTCCCCGCACGTCCCGCAGCTGGCGATGGTCGAAAGCGCCACATGGTCCCCCGCACCCACATGCGTCACCCCCGCACCGACGGCCTCCACCACCCCCGCCCCTTCATGCCCGAGCACCACCGGCGAGGGAAACGGAATCGTCCCGTCGATCACGGACAGGTCGCTGTGGCACAACCCCGCGGCCGCGACGGCGACCAGCACCTCCCCCGGCCCCGGATCCCGCACCTCGAGGTCGTCGACGACCTCGACCCTGCTCCCCTCGGCCCTGCTCCTGTCGAAAACGACACCCCTCATCGCGCCTCCCTCGGCAGGCCGAGCACGCGCTCGGCGATGATGTTCCGCTGAATCTCGTCCGAGCCGCCGTAGATGGTGTCGGCCCGCGTGAAGAGGAAAAGCCGCTGGAGCGCGTCCAGTTCGTACGGGGCGTCCTCGCTCCAGTCGGCGGGCCCGACCGCGGCCGCGGCCCCCCGCACCCCCATGGCCAGCTCCCCAAGGCGCTGATGCCACCCGCCCCAGAGCAACTTGGCCACGCTGGGCGCACCCGGGTCCCCGCCCCCGCCCGGACTCCCCGGCGAACTCCCCAACGTACGCAGCGCGTTCCACCGCATGACCCGCAGCTCCGCCCACTGCCGCACAAGCCGCTCCCGCAGCACCGGATCGCCGACGGCCCCGCTCTCGACGGCCTCCCGGACCACACCCCCGAGCTCCTGCGCGAACCCGATCTGCTGCACGAGCGTGGAGACCCCCCGCTCGAATCCGAGGAGCCCCATGGCGACCCGCCAGCCGTCGCCGGCACCGCCCACCACGTGCGAGGCACGCGCGACCGCCCCGTCGAAGAAGACCTCGTTGAACTCGCTCGTCCCCGTCATCTGCCGGATGGGCCGCACCTCGATGCGCCCGGGCTGGTCCATCGGCACGAGCAGGAAGGAAATCCCCCGGTGGCCACGGGACCCCGCCTCCGTCCGCGCGAGCACGAAGCACCAGTCCGCCTCGTGCGCGAGGGAGGTCCAGATCTTCTGCCCGGTGATGCGGTACGCGTCACCGTCCCGCACCGCCACCGTCCGCAGCCCCGCCAGGTCCGACCCGGCGCCGGGCTCGCTGTATCCCTGGCACCACAGCGCCTCGCCGCGCGCGATCGGCGGCAGGAACTCGTCCCGCTGCTCCTGCGTGCCGTGCGCCAGGAGCGTGGGGGCGAGCAGGTTCTCGCCGATGTGCCCGTGGCGTCCGGGCGCCCTGGCCCGCGCGTACTCCTCCGCCCAGACGACCTGCTGGGTCAGCGTCGCCCGCCGATTCCCGTACGGCCCCACGCCGGACCCCGGCCCCGCTCCCGGCCCTGGGCCTTCGCCCGCACCCCCCGACCCAGACCCCGGCCCAGACCCCGACCCAGACCCCGGTCCCGCCCCCGATTCCCACCCGAGGCCGATCCACCCGCCCCGCCCCAACTCCCGCTCCCAGGCACGGCGTTCCGCCACCCCCTCGTGCTCGCTGCCGGGCCCGCCCCGCCCCACCGCAGCGGCGAACGCCCCCGTCAGATGCTCGTCGAGCCACGCCCGCGCCTGCGCACGGAACTCCTCGTCCCCGGCGCCGAATCCGAACTCCACCGCCCGGCCCCGGCCTACGCGTTGGGCCGGTCTTTGGCGGCGGCCGCCTTCGCCATCGCCTCCAGCTGCGCCAGCATCGGCATCGGGTCGACCCCCACCGTCCCCGGCAGGAAGTCGGCGATCTTCTCCGGGGTCCAGCCGCCCTCGACATACCCCGCCCGCAGCTCACGGGGCTGCGCCCACACCGCGATCTTCGGGCCCGCGACCGTGTAGACCTGCCCGGTGATCTTTTCCGCCCTGGCGCGCTCGCTCAGCAGATAGACGACCAGGGCGGCCACGTCCTCCGGCTCCCCGATCTCCTTCAGCTCCATGGGCACGTTGGCGGACATCCGGGTCCGCGCGACCGGCGCGACCGCGTTGGCACTCACCCCGTACTTGTGCAGGCCCAGCGCCGCGCTCCGCACCAGGGAGATGATCCCGCCCTTGGCCGCGCTGTAGTTGGCCTGCGCGACCGAACCCTGGTGGTTGCCGCTGGTGAAGCCGATCAGCGTGCCCGTGCCCTGCTTGCGCATGACCGCCGACGCGGCCCTGAAGACGGTGAAGGTGCCCTTCAGGTGCGTGGCGACCACCGGGTCCCACTCCTGCTCGGACATGTTGAAGAGCATCCGCTCGCGCAGGATTCCGGCGACGCACACCACACCGTCGATGCGCCCGAACTCGGCGAGCGCGATGTCCACGATCCGCTGGCCGCCCGCCATGGTGGAGATGTCGTCCGCGACGGCGACGGCTTCGCCGCCCGCCGCCTGGATCTCCTTGACCACGCCGTCGGCTATCTCACTGGCCGGTTCGGCGCCCTCCATGGAGACCCCGTAGTCGTTCACGACGACCTTCGCGCCCTCGGCTGCGGCGGCGAGCGCGACCGCCCTGCCGATGCCGCGTCCGGCACCGGTAACGGCCACCACCTTGCCTGCCAAGAAGTTCCCCACGTCCGGCCCCTTCCCGCGGTTTCTGACGGACCGTTAGATTCTATGACCCGTCAGATACCGGAAGACAAGCCCCGCGGAGGACCCATGTCAGACTCGGCATCCACCAAGGCCGCAGGATCGGCACTTCCGCCCGAGTTCCACGACATCGCCAAACGCGTCAACAACTGGGGACGCTGGGGCGCGGACGACGAGACCGGCACCCTCAACCTCATCACCGACGAGGTCGTGCGCGAGGCCGCCGCCACCATCCGCACCGGCCGCCGCGTCCCGCTCGCGCTGCCCCTCAAAGAGGACGGCGTCCAGACGGGCCTGATACCCGGCCGGATCAACCCCCTGCACACGATGGTGCAGATCAACCAGGAGCTCTTCGGCCCCGGCACGGTCGCCACCAGCGACGACGCGGTCACGATGGGCCTCCAGACGGCCACCCACTGGGACGCCCTCACTCACGTGTCGCACTCGGGGAAGATCTACAACGGCCGCCCCGCGGACACCATTACCGCCCACACCGGCGCCCGGTTCAGCGGCATCGACAAGGTGGCGCACCTCGTCTCGCGCGCCGTCCTGCTCGACGTCGCCCGCGCCAAGGGCGTGGACCGGCTGCCCGGCGACCACGCGGTCACGCCCGAAGACCTCGCCGAGGCCGAGGAGTTCGCGGGGGCCACCGTCCGCGCCGGCGACATCGTCCTCGTACGCACCGGGCAGATCCAGACCTACCTCGCGGGCGACAAACACGCGTACGGCTATCCCTCCCCCGGTCTCTCCGTCCGCACCCCGGAGTGGTTCCACGCGCGGGACGTCGCGGCGGTCGCCAACGACACCCTGACCTTCGAGATCTTCCCGCCCGAGATCGAGAACCTGTGGCTGCCCGTGCACGCACTGCACCTGGTCGAGATGGGGATGTTGCAGGGCCAGAACTGGAATCTGGAAAAGTTGTCCACAGCCTGTGCAGAAGTTTCCCGCTACAGCTTCCTGCTCTCCGCGATGCCCGAGCCGTTCATCGGCGGCACGGGAACACCCGTGGCTCCGGTCGCGGTGCTGTGAGTTCTCCGGGGGCGGCAGACCCCTGAGCCTTCGGATGGCGGCGCCCCGGCACCCCCGCGCCCGCCCCGAGCGCGTTGCCGCACGCCGCCATCCGGCTCCCGGCGCTCGAGTCCTGCCCTCTGAGGCCACGAAGGGACCGGCGCCGGCTGCGACCCACATCTCGTCAAGGGCCGGGCCACGGACCACCGTCCCTCGACGTCCCCTCGCGGCGAATCGCTGCACATAAGCGTGATCAATCGAACACGGTACGTCAACACCCGTCCGGTGATTAATGAATTATGCCGCTTTTGTACCGACCGCGCACGGCCGCGCACCGGGGCACAGGACGGCGCATGCGGGCGCCCGGCACCGGCCTGCGGGACGTGCGGGGCTCAGACGGCCTCGTACGCCACGTCCTCGTACGTCGTCCCGTCGAACGCGACCGCCCCGACCCCGGACTGGGATTCGCACCGGTCCACCTCGCACCAGATGCTCTTGCCCGCACCTTCGGTCTGCCAGCCCCAGCGGTCGGCGAGGCCGTCGACGAGTTCGAGGCCGCGGCCGTTGGTCGCGTCGCCGTCCGCGTGCCGCGGCTTCGGCGGCCGTGCGCTGGCGTCGGCGACCTCGACCCGGACCGTCCCGGCCCCCGCCTGTGCGCTCGCGGCGGCCCCCGCGGCCTGCTGCGTCACGTCGGGGGCGTCCGGGAGCCGCATGCGCAGTACGGCCGGACAGCCCGTATGCACCACGGCGTTGGTGACCAGTTCCGAGATCAACAAGATCAGCGTCTCGGCCAGTGGCTCATCGGCTTCTATCCCGGAACCCGCGAGCCGCGAACGCGCCCACCTCCGGGCCCGTCCCACCTCTGCGGGGTCGGGCCTGACTTCCAGCTGAACATGAAGCACCTGCACCGCTCACACCATCCGAACCGGCGGACACATCGCCTCGCGACTCCAAGGAGTCACGGAACGTGATCTCCTTGAGAGACAGCATGGTTGACGTTCAGTCACCCCAACAAGCGCTTCAGGCATATTCCAGCGCGAAGGAGTACGCGTGCGGCATACTGTGCGACGCGCGCTGCGGGGGGTCGAACAGGCGGGCATATAGCCCCTTCCTGCACTGCGAACGGTATGCATCGCCGGGCCCGGCGCCGCCTCAGTGGCAACACCGGCATGGCTCGACCTCAGAACCACTCGCATCTCACACAAGGTACCGGAGCGGAAGCCCGACTCCATGCCGTGACGAGTCACGCATAGGACACAACCCGATATCGACGCTCAGTAGCCTCCCCCCACTTCGGGAATCCCACAAGTCGATCACTCTCCGCTCAGCGGCCCCAGGGCGCATTCCCGGCATCGGGCGCCTCACAGTGCCGCCGCGAGCTCCTCCTCCGCCCCGGCCGCCGACCGCCCCAGGCCGGCCCGCACCCAGGCCCGCTTCAGATGCAGATGTACGTCGGACTCCCAGGTGAACCCCATACCGCCGTGCACCTGGAGGCAGTCCCGCGCGCCCCGCACCGCGGCCTCGTCGGCGAGCAGCTTGGCGCCCGCGATCTCCAGTGGGTCGTTGGTGACGGCCGCCGCGTACACCGCGGCGCGGGCGATCTCGGTGCGTACGAGCATCTGTGCGCATAGATGCTTGACGGCCTGGAAAGCGCCGATGACTTGCCCGAATTGGGTACGTTGTCGGGCATACCGGACGGCCATCTCGCAGGTCTTCCCGGCGCTTCCCAACTGCTCGGCGGCGATCAGCAGGTCCGCCTCCGCCCGCCGGAACGCTTCCGGGGCCGCCGCCCCCGCGCCGCCGGGCACCCGGTGCAGCGGAGTCAGCGGGTCCACCGACCGCAGCGGGACGGCGCCGGACACGTCACCCAGGACCACGTCCGCCTCGTCCAGCCAGGGCACGAGCCCCCCGGAGCCGTCGTCCACCACGGCGGTCACCACGACCGCCCCCCGCGCCGCCCCCTCGACGTCCCGCGCCGCGAGGAACGTCGCGACCAGCGGCCCCGGAAGCAGCGCGCGCCCCGCCTCCTCGAAGGCCAACACGGCCTCCGGAAGCCCCAGTCCGACCCCGCCCTCCTCCTCCGGCACCCGCAGCGAGAAGAACCCGGCATCCCCGAGCTCCCGCCACAGCGCCCGGTCCGGCGAAGGAGTCCCGCGGTCCACGGCGGCCCGCAGGGCGGCCGTGTCGAACCGCCCCTCGAAGAGGTCGCGGACACC
Source organism: Streptomyces sp. NPDC059900 (assembly GCF_050270335.1). Classification (NCBI taxonomy): domain Bacteria; kingdom Bacillati; phylum Actinomycetota; class Actinomycetes; order Kitasatosporales; family Streptomycetaceae; genus Streptomyces; species Streptomyces sp. NPDC059900. The sequence continues at coordinate 41,771 of NZ_JBNNJZ010000006.1, read as the reverse complement.
GCCCCGCAACGCGCGCTGATCGTCGCTGAGTTGGAAGTCCACGCGACCCCTCACCGCCCCTTCGGCAGGCCGAGTATCCGCTCGGCCACGATGTTCTGCTGGATCTGCGAGGTCCCCGCGGCGATCGTGTACGAGAGGGAGGAGAGCCGGTCCAGGGTCCACTCGTGCCCCAGGTCGAGCGCTCCGGGGCCCAGGACGTCGCCCGCGGCCTCGTACAACTCCTGGCGTGCGTGCGAGTACCGCAGCTTGAAGACGGACCCGCCCACGCCCGGCACGCCGCTCCCGGCCCGCTGCGACTCGCTCACGTTCCACTGCGTGAGCCGCCACAGGGCCCCGAACTCCGCGCTCAGCCTGCCGAGCCTGCGCCGGAGCACCGCGTCGTCCCAGCGGCCGTTCTTGCGTGCCTCACGCGCGAGCTCGCCCAGGACACGGCGGCAGGCGACGACCTCGCCCACGAAGGCCGTGCCCCGTTCGTAGGACAGCGTCACCATGGTCACGCGCCAGCCGTCGTTCTCCGCGCCGACCCGGTTGGCGACCGGCACCCGCACCTCGTCGAGGAACATCTCGGCGAACTCGGTCGAGCCCGCGAGCGTGCGCAGCGGCCGGACCGTGATGCCGGGGGCGTCCATCGGCATCGCGAGCCAGGAGATGCCGCGGTGCTTGGGCACGTCCTCGCTCACCGGTGTCGTACGCACGAGGAGTTCGCACCAGTCGGCGACCTCGGCGTGCGAGGTCCAGATCTTGGATCCGCTCACCACGTAGTCGTCGCCGTCGCGCCACGCGCGCGTGCGCAGCGAGGCGAGGTCCGAGCCCGCGTCCGGCTCGCTGAATCCCTGGCACCACACCTCGTCGCCGCGCAGGACGGGCGGCAGCCACCGTGCGCGCTGCCCGGCGCTCCCTTCGGAGGCGATGGTGGGTCCTGCGTGCAGCAGGCCGACGAAGTTCGCCCCTACGTAGGGCGCGCCCGCCTTCTCCGTCTCCTCCAGGAAGATGAGGTGCTGGGTCGGCGTGGCCCCGCGGCCGCCCGCGTCGACGGGCCAGTGCAGTCCCGCGTACCCGGCGTCGTACAGCCTGCGCTGCCAGCCCATGTCGTACGCGCGCCGTCCCGGCCAGTCGGCCGGGTCGGGGCGCGGCGGCAACAGCGGGAGCGTCCGGGCCAGCCACGCGCGCAGCCCGGCCCGGAAGGATTCCTCCTCCTCGGTGTAGGTGAGGTCCACGTCAGGTCCGCTTGTCGGTCATGGTGTCTCCTCCGGTGGTCTCTCCCGCACCCGAAGCCCATCTGATGGCCCGTCAGAAAGCAGGCTAGCTCCGCACCCCTGGACCGACAAGGCGGTGAGCCTTACGCTCTCGGCACGATCTGACTGCCCGTCAGTTACGTTGGTCCGCAAGCCGGACTCCGGTCGCGAGGGGATCACATGAGGACCCATGAGAGCGCGGGGAACGAGACCGCGCACGCACTCGGCGCCTCCCGCACCCTCTGGGAGCTCATCGAACGCCGCGCCGCTCTCACGCCCGGTGCACCCGTCCTGATCCAGTCCGCCGCCGACCCGGCCGACGACCGGACGCTGACCTTCGGCGAACTGCGCGACCGCTGCGAACGCGTCGCCGCGGGGCTCTACGAGATGGGCGTACGCCCCGGCACCGTCGTGGCCTGGCAGCTGCCCACCCGCATCGAGACCGCCCTGCTCTCCTTCGCGCTCGCCCGCATCGGCGCGGTCCAGTCGCCCGTCATCCCCTTCTACCGCGACCGCGAAGTCGGCTTCGCCCTGCGGGAGTCGAAGGCCGAGTTCTTCGCGGTGCCGGGCTTGTGGCGCGGCTTCGACCACACGGAGATGGCGCACCGGCTCGGCGCGCGGGGCGTCTTCCAGGCGTACGCGTACGAGGACCTGCCGGACGCCGATCCCGCCGTACTGCCCGCGCCGCCCTCCGACGGCACGTCGGTGCGCTGGATCTACTGGACATCGGGCACGACGTCCGACCCCAAGGGCGTGCTGCACACCGACCGTTCGCTGATCGCGGGTGGCTCCTGCCTCGCGCACGCGCTGCACCTGTCGTCGGACGACGTCGGCTCGATGGCGTTCCCCTTCGCGCACATCGCGGGCCCCGACTACACGGTGATGCTGCTTCTGTACGGCTTCCCCGCGGTGATGTTCGAGCACTTCGCGCTGCCGGACGCGCTGGACGGCTACCGGCGGCACGGCGTGACGGTGGCGGGCGGATCGACCGCGTTCTACTCCATGTTCCTCGCCGAGCAGCGCAAGCTGGCGCCGGGCGACAAGCTCATCCCCTCCCTGCGCCTCCTAGCGGGCGGCGGGGCGCCGAAGCCGCCGGAGATCTATCACGCGGTCGTACGGGAGATGGGCTGCCAGCTCACCCACGGCTACGGCATGACCGAGGTGCCGATGATCACCATGGGTGCGCCGGACGACAGCGCCGAGAACCTGGCGACGACGGAAGGGCTGCCGCCGGCGGGGATGGCGATCCGGATCACGGACGCCGACGGCAAGGAGGTGCCCGCCGGGGTCGACGGAGACGTACGGCTGCGCGGGGAGGCGGTCTGCCAGGGCTACTTGGACGCCGAACAGAGCGCCGGGGTCTTCGACGCGGACGGCTTCCTGATCACGGGCGACCTGGGGCACGTACGGCCGACGGGCCATCTGGTCCTGACCGGCCGGGCCAAGGACATCATCATCCGCAAGGGCGAGAACATCTCCGCGAAGGAGATCGAGGACCTGCTCCACCGGCATCCGGCCGTGGGCGACGCGGCCGTCATCGGTCTGCCCGACCCCGAACGGGGCGAACGTGTCTGCGCGGTGATCGAAGGGCGCCAAGGAGAGGCCCCTGCCCTCACCCTGGAGTCCGTGACCGCGTATCTGCGCGGGGAAGGACTCTCCACGTACAAGCTGCCGGAGCAACTGGAGCTGGTGGAGGCCCTTCCCCGCAACGAGACGCTGCGCAAGGTGCTCAAGTACAAGCTGCGGGAGCGGTTCGCGCAGGGCTAGACGAGGTGAGAACGAACACTCACTCGGGAACGGTGAAGTACTCCGAGAACGCCGCGACGATCTCTTCCTCCGTCACGCGCCCGTCCCCGTCGGTGTCGAGCGCGCCGCCCGCCGCGGAGGCGATGTCCGCCTCGACGCCGAGGGCCTTGAGGACCCGCTCGACCTCCTGCGGGCTGACCGCACCGTCCCCGTCACCGTCCGCAACGGCGATCACGGCGTCCAGGAACGGCCGCGCGATCTCGGCGAACCGCGCCGGATTGTCGCGCAGGCGCTTCACGGCGCCGCCCACGAACTCCGGCTTGGTGATCCGCTGGTCGCCGTCCCGGTCGGCGATGCCCGCCATGCCCTGCCAGAAGGCCTCGGCCCCGATGTAGAGGGCCTGGCCCTTCTCCGAGCGCGCGGTGGCGCCGAACTCGCTGAGCAGGGCGACAGCCGCCGTGCTGAAGTCCTCACGGGAGATGTAGCCGTTGCCATCCTGGTCGAAGGTGGTGAAACGGGCCGCGATCTTACGCTCGTACTCGGCACTGTCCATGGTGTTCGGGCCGCCTCACTTCTGCGGTTGGGTGCGTGTGCACGGGGTTTCCCCGGGTGTTACTGACAGCGAGCCTACGTCGTCGGCGACCGCCCGGAGGCGGGATGCCGATGCTTGTGCCAAGACCGGGACAAGAGAGGTTGTACCAGGAGCCGGCCCTTGATGATCTTTTGGGTCTCTCTTGACCTTCCCTCACCCACCGTCGACATCCGTGCCGCACCTCGCCCACTCTCCGTGATCCAAACCTCCCGAGTGTCATGATCAGGCTAAAGATCATTTACGTACGCGCAAAGCGAACGCACAGTGATCCGCACCCGACGTTTCGTGTCCCGAAATCCCAACTGCTTCTGTCGTACCGGGGTGTTACGTTCCTGGCCGCCCTGGATCGCACCAGGGCAGACCAACAAAAACGGGAGAACACAAATGAATCGAAAGCTGGCCGTCGGTGCCCTGGCAGCAGGGCTCTTTCTGACGGGCGCGGGGACCGCTTTCGCTACCGCAAACGGGGGTAGCGGGGACGTCGAGGCGACCGCCTCGTGGCACAAGATTCCGACGCTCTCCAGCAGCGGCGTCAAGTTCAAGAACGGCTACTACAAGTTCGAGGCGCCGGGCGCCAACCACGGTGCCTTCCACTGGAAGGGCGACCTCCAGGACACCTCGGCCGGAGACGGCCACAATGTCTACGTCCAGGTGAAGGTCGAGGGATACGACTGGAACCGGTTCAACGGCAAGCAGAAGAAGACGGTCCACAAGGACAAGCTCGTGTACGACGGCGCCGCTCGCTACACCAAGAACGCCTGGATACGCGCCTGCCGTGACCGGGGCTCCTTCCACCCGGACAACTGCTCGGTGACCAAGCACTACAAGCGGTAATCACCACAGGCACCAAGCGGCGGCACTGACCGGCTGCCGCGCATGCACACCGGGCCCGGGCCCCCGCCCCGGGCCCTTCGCCTTCTTGGGGGAAGCGATCAGTACGCCGACAGGTACGCCCAGTACGTCAGAAGTCCTCAGTGCCACGGGAGTCGACCTCTCCTACGGCTCGACACCCGCCGTCCGTGACGCCCATCTGACCCTGGCGCGCGGCGAGATCGCGGCGATCACCGGGGCGAGCGGCTCCGGCAAATCGTCCCTCCTGTACTGCCTCGCGGGCGTACTGCCGCCCGCGCGCGGCGAGGTGCGGTTCGAGGGCCGGGCCTACCGCGAGCTCGACGACGAGGGCATCAGCGAACTGCGCCGCGAACGCTTCGGCTTCGTCTTCCAGTACGGCGAGCTGCTCCCCGAACTGACCATCGAGGAGAACACCGCCCTGCCGCTGCGCCTTGCGGGCACGCGCAAGCGGCCCGCGCTCAAGGCCGCCGCCGAGGTGCTCGACCGCCTGGGGATCGCCGGTCTGCGCGAGCGGCGTCCGTCCCAGGTGTCCGGAGGGCAGAGCCAGCGCGTCGCCGTGGCGCGGGCCCTCGTGCACAAGCCGGCCGTGGTCTTCGCCGACGAGCCGACCGGCTCGCTGGACAGCGCCAACGCCGCCACCGTTCTCAAGGAGTTCCTCGGCCTCGCCCGCTCCCAGGACACCGCCGTGCTCCTGGTCACGCACGACGCTAACGTCGCCGCCCAGGCCGACCGCAACTACACGATGGCCGACGGAGTCCTCACCGCGAAGGGCGCGTCCGCATGAGCGAGTTCCTGCTCGGCCTGCGGCTCCTGTTCGGCTCCGGACGCGGCACCCGCGTACGTTTCTGGCTCATGACCCTCGGCGGCTCCCTCGGGGTGTGCTGCCTCGCGCTCGTCCTGACGATCCCCTCGATCCTGGGGGCCCACGACGGACGGGCCGCCGACCGCGACCCGCAGGTCTACGCCGGGCAGAAGTCCGGGCAGCACACGCTCGTCCTGGAGCGCTCCGACCCGCACGGCTCGAAGCCCTTCAGCCGCGTCTTCGTCGCCCGCGCCGAGGGCGGCGCCGCCGTGCCGCCGCCGCCGGGCCTGAGCGAACTCCCCTCCCCCGGCGAGGTGTTCGTGTCGCCCGCCCTGCGCGACCAGCTCCGCGACGAACCCGGCCTCAAAGGGCTGCTCCCCGGCAAGGAGAAGGGCCTGATCGGCCCTTCGGGCCTGACCGACCCGAACGAGCTGTACGCCTACGTGGGCACCACCAAGGACAAGCTCGGCGACGACGCGCGCGCGTTGAAGAGCTTCGGCTCCGCGCACCCGCCCACCACGGCCGTCGAGAAATCCACCCTGGACATCCTGCGCTTCACGCTCGCCGCGCTCGTGCTCCTGCCGCTCGGCGTCTTCCTGTCGGTGTGCGCCAAGCTCTCCGCCGCCAGCCGCAACCGGCGTCTCGCGGCCCTGCGCCTGCTCGGCCTGAGCGCCAAGGGCACCCAGCGCGTGAACGCCGCGGAGACCGTCGTCGCCGCCTTCCTGGGGGCGCTGCTCGGCCTCGGCGAGTTCTGGCTCCTCAACCAGATCATGGCGAGGACCGGCCTTCCGGGCCTGAAGTGGTATCCCGCCGACGGCGCGCTCTCCGCCTCCACCATCGCCGTCTGCCTCATCGGCTGTACGGCGCTCTCGTGGTTCGTGGGCCGGGCCAGTGCCCGCGCCGCGGCCACCAACCCGCTGAGCACCCGGCGCACCGCGGCGCCGCGCGCGCCCCGCGTCTGGGGCGGCCTGCTCCTGGTCACCGGGCTCGGCATCGTCATCGGCTACTGCGCGACCGGCCTCACCGACAACCCCGCGCAGAGCTCCGGCATCAACTCCCTCCTTGTGCCGGGCGGGGTGCTGCTCACCGGGCTCGGCCTGGTGATGGTCATGCCGCTGCTCTCGTACGGCATCGCCACGCGCCTTGCCCGCTCCGGCAACCTCGCGCTGAGCCTTGCCATGCGGCGCAACGAAGTCGAGCCGGGCAGCGCGATGCGCGTGGTCACCGGTCTCGTCCTGCTCGTGTTCTCGGCGTCCCTCGCGCAGGGCGTCCTGGTGGAGGAGCAGCAGATCACCCGCTCCGACTCGCCCGTCCAGGAGTACGGCCTGCGGCTTTCACAGCTCAGTGAGGAGCAGCAGGGCAAGCTGCGGGAGATCCCCGCGGTGCGGGCCGACGCGATCGTGATGGACCCGCGCACCGACCCCGCCGGGGAGGGCGGCGACTGGCAGGCCCCGGCCCTGGTCGCCACCTGCGCCCAGTTCGCCCGGCTGACGGAGCACGCGGCGGGCTGCGAGGAGGGCAAGGTGCTCCGGCTCCAGGACCCGAACGTGGCCGAGTCCCCCGTCAAGACGTCCACGTACACGATGAAGCAGGACGGCAGGCGCACCTCGCTGAAGGTGAAGGTGCCCGAGGCCACCGTGCTGTTCGACGGGTACGACGTCACCAATCTGCCGAGCCCCGGCCTTCTGGTGCCGCCCTCCGAGCTCCCGGCGCACGCCGTGCCCGCCGCGGCCACGCTCGTCCTGATGAGCGGCTCCGACCCCGGCACCGTACGGGACGTGCTCGACCGCATCGGCGCCATCGCGCCCACGGCGGACGTCGACCCTGCGGGCATCAACATCGACGGTCTCCAGCAGATCACCGTCATCGAGACGCTGCTCGCGCTCGGCATGGTGATGGGCCTGGTCATCGGCGTCGCGGCGTTCCTCGTCTCCGTCACCGACCGGGCCGTGGAGCGCCGACCCCAGGTCACGGCGCTCTCCCTGATCGGCGCGCGGGCCCGCACGCTGCGCCTGGTGCAGTGCACGCAGGTCGTGCTTCCGCTGGCCGTGGGGCTGCTGCTCGCGCTGGTGGCGGGGAAGCTGGCCGAGTCCGCCTATCTGGTCACCGGCGGCGGCGAGATCTTCTGGGACGGGGCCGGGGTTCCGCTCCTGGTCGCGGCCATGGCCGGGGTGCTCGTCCTGGCGGTCGCGGGGACGCTGCCGCTGGTGGGGCGGCGCATCGACCCGGAGCTGATCAGGCGGGACTGACGGGGCTGAGCGGAATCTTGCGAAGGGGGAGCGGCGTCACGCGGACAGTGGCGCCGCTTCGTCGTCCACGGCCGCGTCCACGTCCGGGAAGACCTCGAAGAGGCGGCGCACGCCCAGTGCCGCGAGGACGCGGTTCACGTGGGAGCCGTCCTCGGCGCCCTGCGCGGGCAGTATCAGGCGCAGGCGGCCCTGACAGGAGCGGAAGAGGCGACGGGTCGCGATGAGCACGCCGACGCCGCTGGAGTCGCAGAACAGGACGTCGGACAGGTCCAGGACAAGGCTGTGCCGGCCGTCGGCCACCGCGTCGTGCACGCGCTGGCGCACGACGGGCGAGGTCACGAGGTCCATCTCGCCGGACACCCGCAGCACGGCCCAGCCGTCCTGCTCGTCCACGGCCACCTGCAGCGTCACTCGCTCGCCTCTCGCTCGCTGATACCGCTCGTCCGTAGCTCGCCTCGCCGATGCGGATGCCTTCCCTACGCTTCCTGTGTACGTCGCGGCTGCCCCACCTCTTCTCCATGAAACACCAGTAACGCCGGTCTCTATCATCCGAGGCCGGGCGGCGGTGCACTTTGCCACAAAGGGAGTGCGTTGTCGGTGGTGGCGACTACATTCGATGGATAGTCGCCACGGGCGATTGACAGTTCGGCACGGGCAAGGAACAGCACGAGCACGGAACGGCACGAGGGGGCCGCATGGCGAAGGACGCGCCGCGTCGCTGGGACCGCCGCATGCAGCAGCGCCTCGCGCACGGAGAAGCCGCCGCACTCGGCGAGCTGTACGACCGCTTCGCCTCGCTCGTGCACGGCCTGGCCCACCGCGTGCTCGGCGACGAGGACGCCGCCGACCGGATCACCCGCGAGGTTTTCGCCCACATCTGGGAGAACCCCGACGCGTACGACCCCAAGCAGGGCCCCCTGCGCTCCTGGGTCGCCACACTCACCCACCAGCGGGCCGTCCGGCGGCTGCGCCAGACCGAGTCCGCCGCCCTGGCCCGCGGCGGCGCGGGAACGGCGGAGGACCTGGAGCGCAAGGTGCGCCGCGCATCGGCCGCCGCCCGCGCGGACTACATCGTCACGGCCATGCCCGCCCCGCTGCGCGCCGCCCTGGAGCTGGCCTACTTCCAGCGGCGCGACTACCGCCAGACGGCCGCCGACCTCGGCGTGACGGAGGACGAGGCGCGGCGCCGCCTGCGCCTGGGCCTGCAATTGCTCTCCACCGCGAACGACGCGGTGGGACCCGCGGAGCCGCATCCCGCACCGGGCCCGCCCCCCGGCTACGGGAGAGCGCTGTGAGCGGGCCCGACCGGCAGGAACCGTTCGAGGAACCGGACCTCCCCGGCAGCGGCGGCGGCGCGGAGGGCCGGGGCGAGCACAAGGACGCCCGCAGGCCGCCCCGCATACCGCTGCCGCGCACCTCCGTGGAGGACACCGGCCGCCCCCTGCCCGACCCGCCGCTCGCCCTCGACCTCGACCACCAGGTCCTGAAGTCGCTCCTGGGGGCCTGGGCGCTCGCCGCCTGCTCGGTCGAGGAAGCCGTCGCCGTCGAGGAGCACCTGGGTCACTGCGGCCCCTGCGCGGAAGAGGCCCTGCGGCTGCGCGACGCGGTGGGCCTGCTGCATCAGGAGGAGAGCCTCGACCTCGACCCCGGCCTGCGCAACCGCGTCATCGAGAGCTGCCTCGGCCGGCGCCCGCCGCGCATCCCTGTGCCCGAGTGGGCCGTGCCGTACGACGCCGAGACCGCCCGCCTGGACGCCCTCCTGCGGGACATCGGCGAATCGGAGTGGCATGCTCCGGTGCGCCTGCGGTGGTTCGACGAGGACAGCCCGGTCAGCCGCAAGACGACGGTGGCCGGAGTGATCGCGCATCTCCTCGCCGTGGACGGCCTCGTCGCACTGGCCCTCGGCCTCGACGACCCGCTGGGCAGGGACACGGCGCAGCCCGCCGACCCCGGCCGCCGCACCGAGGCGTACTGGCGCGCTTCGTACTTCCCGCCCACGCGCAGTGTGCGCGCCCCCTGGCGCGACCAGACCCACGAGCTGATCCGCACGGTCTCCTTCACGGCAGGCGGTACGTACGGCGCGGGATCCGGCCGCCTCACCGTCCCGTACAGCGCCCCGGACGACGAGGGCAACCGCGTCGAGCTGCCGCTGCGGGACTCGATGCTGGACCGCGCCTTCGAGTGCTGGATCCACGCGGGCGACATCGCGGAGGCGGTCGACTATCCGTACGAACCGCCGTCCCCGCGCCATCTGCACCGCATGATCGACCTCGCCGCCCGGCTGCTGCCCGCGACGCTCGCCGCGCGCCGCCGCTCGGGGCTCGCCGCCCCGGCACAGGACCTGGTGATGGCGGGCAATCCGGGCCGCAGCCTGCGCCTGGAGATCGAGGGCATGGGCGGCGGCGAGTGGTTCATCCCTCTCGACTCCCCCGGCGCCGAAGCGTCCGCGGACCGCGAGGTGGCCCATGTCGCACTGGACGGCGTCGAGTTCTGCCGCCTTGCCGCGGGCCACGTCTCGCCGGAGGAGGCGGCAGCGGGACAGGACGGCGACCGCCGCGCGATCAGGGACGTCCTGTTCGCGGCGGCGTCACTGAGCCGTATGTAGCGCCGCTGCCCGGAAGGGGACTAGGCGAAGACGACCGTGCGGTGGCCGTTCAGCAGAATCCTGCGCTCCGCATGCCACTTCACGGCCCGGGCGAGGGCCTGGCACTCGACGTCACGGCCGATCGCGACCAGCTGGTTCGGCGTGACGTCATGGCCGACCCGCTCGACCTCCTGCTCGATGATCGGGCCCTCGTCGAGGTCGGCCGTCACATAGTGCGCGGTCGCGCCGATCAGCTTCACACCGCGCGCGTGCGCCTGGTGGTAGGGCTTCGCGCCCTTGAAGCTCGGCAGGAAGGAGTGGTGGATGTTGATGATCCGGCCGCTGAGCTGCTTGCAGAAGTCGTCCGAGAGGACCTGCATGTAGCGGGCGAGGACCACGAGCTCCACGTTCTCGGCGCGCACGAGCTCCAGGATCTGCGCCTCGGCCTGCGCCTTGTTCTCCTTCGTCACCGGGACGTGGTGGAAGGGGATGTCGTACGACGCGACCAGCTCGGCGAAGTCCGTGTGGTTCGAGACGACCGCGGCGATCTCGACCGGCAGCGCGCCGGTCCGCGAGCGGAACAGCAGGTCGTTCAGGCAGTGCCCGAACTTCGACACCATCAGGACGACGCGCATCTTCTGGTCGGCGCGGCCCAGCTGCCAGTCCATGTGGAAGGAGTCGCCGACCGCCGCGAAGCTGGCCCGCAGCTTGTCCAGCGTCACCGGCGCCCCGGCCGAGAAGTGGACGCGCATGAAGAAGAGACCGGTGTCGTGGTCGCCGAACTGCTGGCTGTCCTCGATGTTGCACCCGGTCATGAAGAGGTAACTCGACACGGCGTGCACGATGCCCTGCTTGTCCGGGCAGGAGAGGGTCAGGACGTACTGCTCAGCGGGATCGGCGGACGCGGCGACGGACGGCTCATTCATGCGCCCAAGGTTCCCACAATCAGCACCCGCAATGGACCGAGAGCGTCCCCGTCAGGAGTACGGGGAACTGCTCGACCAGCCACGACGCGCCCGCAGACCAAAAACCTAGCTCGCGGACCGAGTCAGAATCCGCAGAACCTCAAGCGTCCGGGGCGCCTCATCGGGGCTCTCCCCGTCACTCACGGCGAGAGCGACATGGGCTTCGCGCGCCGCGAGGACGGCCTCCGGCCACCCCGGGTGGTCGAGATAGGCGGACACCAGCGCGTCCGGCCCCACCTCATGCATGATCCGCAGGACCCGCAGCACCGCCGCGTCGACGAGAGCCGCCTCCTGCGCGTCACGGAAGATCGTCCCGACGTACTTGTCGGCGGACCAGTTGTCGAGCCACGTGTCCTCGACCAGGCGGTACACGGCGTCGGTCACGTCCCCGTACTCCTCGCGCCCGGCGAGCCAGCAGTCACGCTGGAACCCCGGGTCGGAGAGCATGTGCAGAGCCGAGCGCACGTTGCTGCGCCAGCGCCACCACGGCATGTCGTTCGTTGGCATGCCGCCCATGGTGCTTGAGCGACGGCCGCGACGGGAAGAGTTCTCCGAACCTTGCACGGTCATCGATCGTACGTTCCCCCTCCGCGCGGCCGAATCGGCCCCTGCCATTCACCTTCTTGTCACCATGCGTTGAGAGCACGTCACACCATGGTTGGCGCTGCGCCGGAATCGTGCATGACCATGCCCGTCTCGCGACGCACCTTGCTCCTCCGCCCCTCGAATCCCCCCAGCCCCACCCGCCCCGGCAGGACCACGTCGCTCACCGCGGCCGCCCTGCTCGCGGTGTGTGCGTCCCTGACCACGGCCTGCGGGGTCGTCCCTGGTTCCACGGGGGGATCCAGGGAGGACCCCGTGACCGTCATGACCTGGGCCCCCGAGAAGACCAAGGCGACCAACAAACCCGGCATACCGGCGATGGCACAGGCGTACGCACGCTGGGTCAACGCGAACGGCGGGCTCGACGGCCGCAAGCTCAAGGTCCTCACCTGCAACGACCACAACGACCCGGTGGGCGCCGCCGACTGCGCCCGCAAGGCCGTCGACAAGGAGGTCGCGGCCGTCGTCGGCTCCTACAGCCAGCACGGCCAGTCCTTCCTCTCCCCCCTCGAAGTCGCCGGAATCCCCTACATCGGCGGATACGGCGTCACCGACGAGGAGTTCAGCAGCCCCCTGTCGTACCCCGTCAACGGCGGCGAACCCGCCCTGATGGCGGGCAACGGCCGACAACTCGCCGCCCGCTGCGAGCGCGTCGCCCTCGTACGCCCCGACACGATCGCCGGCGACGACCTGCCGGGGCTCCTCGACGCGGGCCTCGCCGAGGGCCGCCGCGGGCCCGCGGCCGACATACGGGCGTCCGAGGACGGCACCGACTTCACGCTCCAGGCCGAGCAGGCGCTCAAGCGCGCCGGCACCGACGGCTGCGTGACGGCGGCGCTCGGCGCCCGCACCGACACGTTCTACGACTCCTACCGGCGCACCGAGAGCGCCCTGCCCGCCGCGAAGATCTCCTCCGTGCTCGGCAGCGTCGACCAGTCCCTGATCGACCGCACGGGCGGCGGCAACGGCCCGTACGAGGGTGCCTACGTCACCGGCTGGTACCCGGCGGCCAGCGACGCCCGCTGGGACGAGATGCGCGAGGTCATCCGCGAGCAGGCCTTCGGCGACAACCGGATCGACCCGACGGACGCGGGCGTGCAGACGACGTGGATCGCGTACACCGCCCTGAAGCAGGCCGTCGAGTCGCTCGACGGCGGCGAGGTCTCGGCGCGGACGCTGCGGCGGACCCTCGACCAGGGGCTCCGGGTCGAGACGGGCGGCCTGACGCCCACCCTGCGGTGGCGCTTCAAGGACATGCTCGCGGCGAGCGACTTCCCGCGCCTGATCAACGCCGACGTCACGTTCCAGATGGTGCGCGACGGCCGTCTGGTGCCGGCGCGCAAGGGCTTCGTGAACGTCTCGAAGACCCTGGAGCAGGTGAAGTGACCCGCTCCGGGGCCTCGCGCCGACCGGCTCCTACAGCTGCGACTTGTCGCGCTTGGTGAGCCCGTACTTCTGGGCGATGGCGTTCCACAGCCCGGCCGCCTCCTGCTTGGCCGTGGTCGCCTCGCCGCTCGACTTGTTCCCGGCGACCGCCTGCGGCGTGCCGCGGGCGTGGCCCTTCTTGCAGCCCTTCTTGCCCGCGACCTGGCCCGCCCACGCGGCGTAGTGGTTGTCGGCCGCGGCCGACGCCTTCCAGGCCTTGGTGAGCGAGGCGGTCAGCTGGGCGTTGGCCGGGAGCTTGTCCACGGAGAGCTGCGAGAGGCGCGTGACCAGGCCGTTGCGCTGCTTGGCGGCGTTGCGCAGATCGGTGGCCGACTGGCCGAGGTTGTCGCACTTGCCGACGTTGCGTACGGCGGCGATGACCGAGTCGCGGCTGTTGTTGCTGTCGGCGAGGAGCTTGTCCAGGGCGATCGCCTGCTCCTCGGCCGGGTCGACGGAGGGCGAGGGTTTCTCGTCGGACGGCGCGGAATCGGAGACGGTCTTGGGGGCGGCCTTCTCCTCGTCGCCGCCTCCGCCGCTCAGGAGCGCGCCCGCGCCGACGCCGATCACCGCGATGGCGACGCCGACGGCCGCGAAGAGCGGCACCTTCGACCCGGTCCGGCCCGTGCGGCCGCCTTCGCCGCGCGGGGCGGGAGCAGCGGCGGCGGCCCTGCGCGCGGCACGGCCCCCGCCGTCACCGCCGTGGGCGGCGGGCTGCTGGGGATCGAAGCGGGGCATCTGCTGGGTCGACGCGGGGCCTTCGGGCTCCGCCTGCTCCGTACGGAAGAGACTGTCGAACTCGGCGGGGGGCTGCCGGTCGCCGGGGGCGCCGGGCCGTATCCCGAAGGGCGCCTTGCCGGGCTCGGCGGGCACGGGGGCGATGAACTGCGTGGGCTCGCTGTCGGGGCCTGCCGCCGGGGGCATCGGCGCGCCGGGTGCGGATGCGCCGGGCATGGGCGAGCGGCCCAGGAACTGCGTGGCGTCTCCCGCGGGTGCCTCGGGCGGCAGGGCGCCGGGGGCCACGGGGGGTATGTACTGCGTGGCGCCTTCGTCGAAACCGGCTCCGGCGCCGGGCGTCGCGGGTATGTACTGCGTCGCGTCCGCGTCACCCGCACCGGCGGGCGGCAGCGGCGCGAGGCCGCCTGCGACGGGCGGCAGCGGTGCGCCCGCGCCGGAGGCCGCGGGGGGCAGCTGGCCCGCCTGGGTGGCGGGCGGCAGCTGACCGGCCTGACCGGCCGGTGGAAGCGCGTGTCCCGGCTGGCCGGGATAGGCGGCGTCGGCGGGCTGCCCGGCGTGCGCACCACCGGCCGCCTGTCTCGCGTGCGCGCCGCCTGAGGGCTGCCCGGCGTGGGTGCCGCCCGCCGGTTGGCCCGCGTGAGTGCCGCCCGCAGGCTGGCCCGCGTGGGCTCCGCTCGCTTGCTCGCCCGTGTGGGCGCCACCGCCCTGCTGGCCCGCGTGCGCGCCACCCGTGCCCGGACCCGCGTAGGACCCGTCGGCGGGCTGGCCCGCGTGCTGGCCGCCCTGAGCGTGCCCCGCATGCTGGCCGCCCTGAGCGTGGCCCCCGTACGGCCCGCCCTGCTGCTGTCCCGCGTACGGCGCGCCCGCGCCGCCCTGCGTCCCGTAGGCAGCGCCCTGGTCCTGGCCGCCGCCGTACGAGCCGCCGGGAGCCTGGGCGCCGTAGCCCTGGCCGCCGTACGAAGCATCCGTGTGTCCGTAGGAGCCGCCCTGCGCGTAGCCCTGCTGCTGCGTGCCCTCGGCGGGCAGCGGGGTGCCCGCGCCGTACGACTGCTGCTGGCCCGGCGCGGCGTCCCACGCCTGGCCCGAGCCGGGCGGCGGGTCCTGCGGGGACGGGCCCCACGGCTGGCCCCAGGGGCTGCCGCCGGAGGGCGCCACGTGGTCGCCGGCGGTGCCGGGCATGAAGGGCTCGCTTCCGTCGGCAGGCAGCACGATGCCTTCGTGCGCGTGCCGTTCCGCGGGATGCGGATCGGAGGAAGCGGCACCCTGCCCGCTCTGCTGCGTCACCGGGACTCCTACGAATGGGGGACCTACGGAACCGTCGGCTCACGCTACCGGGTCCCCACAGCCGTCTGCCACGCAGCTCAAACCTCCGAGGCCGCTTCAATCGCAGAAGTAACAAAAGCTCTGCGCGAAACGCTGTTTATGCCACGGGGGAGAACCGGACGCGTACGGGAGTTGGCCGTTCACCGTGCGGAAAGGGCAGGGACGGGCCGGGTTCACAGGTGCGCGACACACATCACAAATTATTCACGCGCCCGCTGCCGCGCCTCTGCCCCGATCCCGCGTCACCCCGCCCCGTCCCGCGCCCCCTTCACGCCGCCTGGACGTCCATCCGTGCCCCGAACTCCCTTACCACCGGCTCCTCGCGGTAGGGCAGGAGCCGCTCCTGGAAGTCCTCCAGATACTCGGCACCGCGGTTCGACCGCAGCGTGCCGAGGAGTTCGACGGCCTTCGTGCCCGTGTGGCACGCCTGCTCGATGTCCCGCCGCTGCACCTGCGCCGTGGCCAGCAGGACAAGGCCGATGGCCCGCCGCCGCGCCCGCGACTCGGGATGCCCCGCCAGGGACTCCTCCGCGCTGCGCGCCGCCGCGTCCGCCTGCCCCAAGTCACGGTGACAATGAGCCAGTTCATCGGCCAGATACGCATGGTCGAAGTGCCGGATCCACACCGGGTCGTCGCCCGAGTCCGCTTCCCCGGCGGCCCGGTCCATCGCCTCGACCGCATGGCCCGCGACGACCTGCGTCGAGCGGCCGTCCCCGAGCAGCGCGTGTCCCCTGGCCTCGGCGGCGTAGAACATGGCCTCCGCGCGCGGGGTGACCCGCCCGCGCGTGCCCTCCTGCGCGGCCCGCGCCAACTGCGCGATCTCCCGCGGGTTGCCCAGCTGCGCCGCGAGATGGCTCATGGACGCGGCGAGCACATAACCGCCGTAACCCCGGTCGCCCGCCGCCTGCGCGAGCCGCAGCGCCTGGATGTAGTAGCGCTGGGCCAGACCCGGCTGGCCCGTGTCCACCGCCATGTAACCGGCGAGCTCCGTCAACCGCGCCACGGCCGAGAACAGTTCGCGCCCCACCGCCTCGCGGTACGAACCGGCGAGCAGCCCCGACACGACGCTGTTGAGGTAGTGCACGACGACCGGCCGCACATGCCCGCTGCCGTACTGGTGGTCCAGCTTCGTCAGCGCCTCCGTCATGGCCCGCACCGCCGCCACGTCGGAGAGCCCCACCCGCGGCCCGGCCATCCGGCCGACCTGCGCGTCAGGGGACGAAATCAGCCAGTCGCGGCTCGGCTCGACCAGCGCGGAGGCGGCGACGGACGACCCCGAAAGGAAGTCCCGCCGCCCCACGTCGCTGCGCCACAGCTCGCAGACCTGCTCGATGGCGCCGAGCACGGTGGGCGAGAACTGCAGGCCGACGCCGGACGCGAGATTCTTGCCGTTCGCCATGCCGATCTCGTCGATCGTCACGGTCCTGCCGAGTTTTCGGCCCAGCGCCTCCGCGATGATTCCGGGCGCCCTGCCGCGCGGCTGCTGACCGCGCAGCCACCGGGCGACCGACGTCTTGTCGTAGCGCAGATCGAGTCCGTGCTCCGCGCCGCACATGTTGACCCGGCGGGCCAGGCCCGCGTTCGAGCAACCCGCTTCCTGAATGAGTGCCTGCAGCCTTTCGTTGGGCTGCCGCGCGACGAGCGGCCTTGCGGCCATGGCGTACCCCCTGATGTGCACCGTGGTTCATCTGGACGGACTGGACGGAGGGGCCGGAATCAGCCACCCCAGATGATCAATGCCCTTGGGACAAACGGAAGATGCACCACAAACGGACGATAAGTCGGCAACTGGGCTTCTTCGGAGTGCCCCAGTCTTGGCTACCCGCACATGGAACCCATTCCCCATGCGCGCCCCCGCCCGTGCACCCATGCGCCCCACATGCAGGATCGATGCTCCGCCCCCGCGCACGCGACAGCCGTAACCGTAGGTGTCGGGCGGAGTTGAGAAGTCCGTGGAAGAGACCATGGGAGTCACGTCAGCCGCGCACATCCCGAAGCAGCGCGGAGAATCCTTGCTGGACACGGCCGTGCGATACGCGGAAGAGCGCCACTGGGACGTGTTCCCGGGGACGTGGCTCGAGTCCGTCGAGGGGGCCGAAATCTGCTCGTGCGGTGACACCGCGTGCACGGCACCCGGTTCGCACCCGGCGCGCGAGGACTGGGCCACGCAGGCGACGGGCAGCGCGACCGGCGCACGGCGCCTGTGGACCAAGCAGCCCAAGTCGTCGATCCTGCTGCCGACGGGCCGTACGTTCGACGCCATCGACGTGCCGGAGACCGCCGGGTTCCTCGCGCTCGCCCGCATGGAGCGCATGGAGCTGACGCTCGGCCCCGTGACCTGCACGCCCGACCGCCGCATGCAGTTCTTCGTCCTGCCCGGAGCCACCGCCAAGGTGCCCGACCTCGTACGCAAGCTGGGGTGGCTGCCGGCCGCGATCGACCTGGTCTCCCTCGGCGAGGGCGCCTACGTCGCCGCGCCGCCCACCCGGTTCGGGGCATCCGGCGCCGTGCAGTGGGCGTGCCGCCCCACCGCGGCGAACCGGTGGCTGCCCGACGCCGAGGAGATCATCTCGCCGCTGGCGTACGCGTGCGGGCGCGAGGCACGGCGCTAGGGAATCTCCGGGGGCGCAGACGCCGGACGGGCTGGTTTTCCAGCTCCCGTCCGGCGTTTGTGCTTCTCCCCGACGTATCGTGCGCAAACGGCGACGAAAGGCGGACACCGTGACCGAGGCAGCACCACCCGCAGCGGTAAGAGTGCAAGGGCTGTGGAAGGCCTTCGGACAGCAGATCGCCGTAGCCGGGATCGATCTGACCCTCCCCGCGGGCAAGTTCATCGGCCTCGTCGGACCGAACGGCGCGGGCAAGACCACCACCCTCTCCATGGTGACCGGCCTCCTGCGGCCGGACCGGGGCACGGTCGAGGTCGTCGGCCACGACGTATGGACCGACCCCGTCCAGGTCAAGGCCCGCATCGGCGTCCTGCCCGAGGGCCTGCGCCTCTTCGAGCGCCTCTCCGGACGCGAACTCCTCGCCTACACCGGAAGGCTCCGCGGACTCCCCGGCGACGAGGTCGACAAGAGAGCCACCCAGCTCCTCGACGTACTCGACCTCGCGGGCGCCCAGCACAAACTCGTCGTCGACTACTCCACCGGCATGCGCAAGAAGATCGGCCTCGCCGCAGCCCTGCTCCACAACCCCGAGGTCCTCTTCCTGGACGAGCCCTTCGAAGGCGTCGACCCGGTCTCCGCACAGACCATCCGCGGCGTCCTGGAGCGCTACACCGCGTCCGGAGCGACCGTCGTCTTCTCGTCGCACGTCATGGAACTCGTCGAATCGCTCTGCGACTGGGTCGCCGTCATGGCCGCGGGACGCATCCGCGCCCAGGGGACCCTCGCCGAGGTACGCGGCGCCGCCCCCTCCCTCCAGGAAGCGTTCCTCGAACTGGTCGGCGCAAGCGCCCGCGACAACGGCTCACACCTCGACTGGCTGGGCGGCGGCACCCGATGAGCGCGCCGACGGCCACGTCCGCGCCCTCCATCACCCCCGTCTTCGTACGCCTGAAGCTCTCCCTCCTGCGCAACGGCCTGCACCAGTCGACGGGCCGCCGCGCCGCCTACATCGCCTCCGTCGCCGCCGCGCTCCTCGTCGCGGCACTCCAGCTCCTGGGCCTGATCGCCCTGCGCGGCAACGAACACGCCGCCACCGTCTCCGTCCTGCTCACCGCCGTGCTCGCGCTCGGCTGGGCGGTGATGCCGCTGTTCTTCCCCAGCGGCGACGAGACCCTCGACCCCACCCGCCTGGTGATGCTGCCGCTGCGCCCGCGGCCGCTGGTGCGCGCGCTGCTCGTGGCGTCCCTGGTGGGCATCGGGCCGCTCTTCACGCTCTGCCTCGCGCTCGGCGCGGTCATCTCCCTCGCGCACGGCGCGGCGGCAGCCGTCACCGCCGTCCTCGCCATCGCCCTCACCCTCCTCATCTGCGTGGCCCTCGCCCGCACCGTCGCCGCCGCCAACATCCGGCTCCTGACCAGCCGCAAGGGGCGCGATCTGGCCGTTCTCAGCGGCCTGGTCATCGCGATCGGCGCACAGGTCGTCAACTTCGGTGCACAGCGCCTGGGTTCATCCGGGCTCTCGCAGCTCGATCCGGCGGCGGACGTCGTGCGCTGGATCCCGCCCGCCTCGGCGATCGGCGCCGTCGACTCGGTGAGCGAGGGCTCGTACGCCACCGGGATCGCGCAACTCGCCCTCGGCGCGGGCGCCCTCGCCGCGCTCCTCGCCCTCTGGCAACGCAGCCTCACCCACCTCATGACGACCCCCGACGGCTCCACCCTCGCGGCGTCCGGACCCGCCAAGGCCCGCGCGGCCCGCGGCCCCGGCAGGCTGCTGCCCGGCGGACGCACCGGCACGGTCATGGAACGCAGCCTGCGCTACGTGTGGCGCGACCCCAAGACCAAGGCGGCCTGGGTGACCTCCCTGGCCATCGGGCTCATCGTGCCCCTCTTCAACGCCCTCCAGGGCACGGGATCCATCTACTTCGCCTGCTTCGCGGCCGGGATGCTCGGCGTCCTGATGTACAACCAGTTCGGCCAGGACACCTCGGCGTTCTGGATGGTCGCCATGACGATCTCCTCGACGTACGACGCGTACATCGAACTCCGCGGCCGCGCGCTGGCGCTCCTGGCGATCACCCTCCCGTACGCGACCCTCGTCACCGTCATCACGGCGGCGGTGCTCGGCGACTGGACCGGCCTCGCCGAGGCACTCGGCCTCTCCTTCGCGCTGCTCGGCGCGATGCTGGCGACGGGCGCCTGGTCATCGGCCCGCTTCCCCTACTCGATCCCGCAGGAGGGCTACAAGAACGTGGCTCCCGGGCAGGCGGGCCTTGCCTGGATCTCGATCTTCGGCGGGATGGTCGCGGCGGCGCTGCTCTGCGCCCCGGTGCTCGCCTTCACCATCTGGCTGCACGTCTCGGGCGCGGCCTCCTGGTCCTGGCTGCTGCTGCCGCTCGGCGGGGCCTACGGAGCGGTGATCACCTACTTCGGCCTGCGGCTCGCGGCGCCCAGGGTGGCGCGACGGCTGCCGGAGATCCTCTCGGCGGTCAGCAAGGGCTGAGGGCGCTGCGCGCGCCCCGCACACGCAGACGACCCGCGAGCCTTGGTCCCCGCCGTACGGGACGGCGGGAAGCCGGCCGGACTTACCGGCGGCTCGCGGGTCGGGCGACTGCTTGGGATTGGGCCGGTTGCACGCACATCACACGTGCTGGTCCGGCGCCGAAACCGAGTTGCGACGACGGGCCACTAGCCCGCAGTCACCTCACGCGTCCGGTTTCCATACATCTGCCGAACCACCTCCCTTCATGTGTACGTGCCACCCTAGGAACGACCATGTCCGACGCACAAGCGATTTTCTGAGGGCTTTGCCCGGGCTTCGGGGGCAAGCTTGGGGGCAACGATTTCGTCGAACTTCTGGGAAGTACCTGTGGGCTGCGTCACGTTCGAGTTCAATGATCTGACGTGCGGTACATGCGGAACTCGCAGAACATGCAGCTCATGAGGACACGGCCTGCAGGGGGTGCCAGGTGAGTGCTTCCCGGCGTAGCGGAACCACCGACGAGCTGGGGCCCGAGGAGCCCGGGCCCGGTGGGGCCGAATTGCTTGCGGCATTGCTGGACGGGATGGACGCCGCGTTGTGCGCGTTCGATGCCGACGGAGTGGTGACGCACTGGAACCGTGAGGCCGAGCGAATTCTCGGGTGGTCGGCGGCGGAGGCCGTCGGGCGGCAGGGGTTCGCGGGGTGGGCGGTGCGGACGGCCGATGCCGAGGAGGTCGAGTCGCGGCTTCTGGCGGCCATGGAGGCGCACGGGCGCCAGGTGCACGAGTTCGCGCTGCTCACGAAGGACGGCGGGCGGGTGCTCGTGCGGACCCAGTCCGCTGCGGTGCGGGGCGGGGACGGGAAGCCCGCCGGGTTGTACTGCGCGTTCAGCGAGGTGCACGCGCAGATCGACCTGGAGCGGTCCATAGCCCTGAGCGAGGCGCTGTTCGAGAACGCGTCGTGGGGTGTGGTGTTGGTCGATGCCGATCTGCGTCCTGCCGTGGCCAATGAGCATGCCGCCCGTGCGCTGGGGATGGGGCGTACGGCTCTGCTCGGGCGGCCGCTCGGGGAGTTGCTCGGGCAGGGTGTGGAGGAGCTGGAGAGTGCGCTGAGCCATGTGCTCGCCGAGGGGGCGCCGCCCGCTCCCGCCGAGATGTGGCTCTCCGTGCAGGCTTCGGAGGGCGGTGAGCCCGAGCGGCGTTGCTGGCGCAGCGGCTTTCTGCGGCTTGCGTCGCCGTTGGCGGAGGAGCCGGTTCCGCTGGGGGTCGCCTGGCTTTTCCTGGACGTGACGGAGGCGAAGCAGACCGAGCAGGAGGCGGCGCAACTGCGTTTCCGCTCGCAGCAGTTGCACCGGGCCGCGCGGGCCGCGGGCGAGTGCGAGGATCCGACGGAGGCGGCCACGGTCCAGCTGGACTTCGCTCTTGCGGGGTTCGCCGACCATGCGCTGATCGACTTGGTGGCGGGTGCGGGGGACGCGGGGGGCGCGTCGGGTGCGGGGGGCCTTGAGGAGCCGGTCCGTCTCATCCGCGTCGCCGCGACGCCCGCGGGTGCGCCGGGGCCGTGCCTGCCGGTGGCCAAGGCGGGGCTGCCGGTCCGGTATCTGGAGGGCCACCCGGCTCCGCAGTGCGTGGACCGGGTGGGTTCCGTACGGACCAGCGCCGGTACGGCGCCGCCCGAGCGGGCCCGTGTGTGGGCCGCGGCGAGGCAGTGGCCGGAGGACTCCGTCCACGCGTTGTGCGCGGTGCTGCGGAGCCGGGGGCGGACGTTGGGCGTCGTGACGTTTCTGCGGAGTGCCAGTCGGACGCAGTTCGAGCGGGCGGACGCGGCTTACGCGGAGAGCGTCGCAGCGAGGGTTGCGGCCTCGCTTGATCTGGCGGATGCGGTGGGCTCCGCCGGCTGAGCTTGCCCCTGCGGGGGCTGGGGGCCCAACCGGGGGTTTCCCGGCTGGGCCCCAGCGGCTCAGGCCCCCTCTACGCCGCGTGCAGCGCCAGGGTTGGGGAGAGGCGGGCCGCTCGTATCGCGGGGTAGAGGCCCGCGACCGTGCCGATGAGCAAGGTTGCGGCGAAGCCGCCCGTTACCGCCCAGAGGGGGATCACCCAGGGGAGGCCGCCCGATACCGCGTACGCGGCCGTCGCCGCCGCGCCCAGGGCGATCCCCGCAAGGCCGCCGAGGCCCGACAGCATCAGGGACTCCGTCACGAACTGAATGCGGATCTGCCCCTTCGTCGCACCCATCGAGCGGCGGAGCCCGATCTCGTAACGCCGCTCCAGGACTGAGATGATCATGGTGTTGGCCACCCCGACGCCTCCCACAAGGAGCGCGATCCCGCCGAGCCCGAGGAGCAGCGTCGAGAACGCTCCCTCCGTCGCCGCCTTCGCCTGGAGTGCCGAAGAGGGGTCCGTCACCTGGACGTTGCGCGGGTTCTCCGGGTCGATCGACGCGGCGAGCAGGTCGCGTACCTCGTGCACCGAGGCGTCGGTGGACCGCTCGTACACCGACGTCGGACGCCCGTCGAAGCCGAGTTCGCTCCTGGCCGCCGCCCACCCCACGAGGGCCGAGCGCTCCACGTCGGGCGAGAGCGGCAGCGGGTCGAGGATGCCGACGACCGTGAAGTAGCGGTCGTCCACCCAGACCTGCTGGCCGGGTTCGGTGATGCCGAGCCGGTCGGCGGCGACATGGCCGAGGACGATCGACGGATAGCGGCTGTTGGCCGCGTTGAACCACGTCCCGCTCCCCATCCCGCCGCGCAGCACCTTCAGCAGCCCCTCGGTGGCCGCCTTGACGGATATGCCGCCGGTCTCGTCCTCGGGGATCTTCTCGCTGCGCCGCACACTGCGTTCGAGGTCGCCGGTCGCGCCCACGTCCCGTACGCCCTTCACGCGCGAGACCCGGCCCGCCGCGTCACGCGGAAGCACCACCTTCTCCCCGGAGAACATGGGCTCCCCGGGCGAGGCCACCAGCATGTTCGTGCCCAACTCGTCCAGTTCACGCATGAGTTGCGCCTTGCTGGAGGACGAGATGCCCACGACCGCGATCATCGTGGCGATCCCGATCGCGATGCCGAGCGCCGACAGGACGACCCGGACCGGGCGGCTGCGCAGGCCCGCCGAGCCGACGTGCAGCACGTCCCGCGGCCCCAGCCGCGCCGCCTTCAGCCGCGGGTTCCTGATCTTCTTCGTACGGATCATCCGGCCCGCACCCCCTGCCGGGCAGCGGCCCGCACATCCGCCACCACCTGCCCGTCCCGTATCCGCACCTGCCGTGGCAGCCGCTCCGCGATCTCCGTGTCGTGCGTGATGACGGCGATCGTCGCGCCCTCCGCGTTGAGATCGTGCAGGAGCTCCATCACCGCCTCGCCGGACGCGGAGTCGAGCGCCCCGGTCGGCTCGTCGGCCAGGAGCAGGTCCGGCGCTCCGACCACCGCGCGGGCGATGGCGACGCGCTGCTTCTGGCCGCCGGATAGTTCGTGCGGCCGGTGCTTCATGCGGTCCGCGAGGCCGACCCGGTCGAGGGCTTCCGCGGCCCGCGCCCGGCGCTCCCCGCGCGAGAGGCCCGAGTACAGGAGCCCTTCCGCCACGTTGTCGCGCGCGCTGATCCCCGGCACCAGGTGGAACGCCTGGAAGACGAAGCCGATGTGCCGTGCGCGCAGCGCGGAGAGGCTGCGGTCGGCCAGCGTCGCGACATCGTGCCCCGCGATGGCCACCGAGCCCTGTGAGGGGCGGTCGAGGGTGCCGACGATGTGCAGCAGCGTCGACTTGCCGGACCCGGAAGGGCCGACGATGGCGAGGAGTTCGCCCTCCTCCACCCGCAGGTCCACCCCGCGCAGGGCGGCGACGCCGCCGGGGTACTCCTTGGTGACCCCGCCCAGCTCCACGACGGCGCTCATATCTTGGGCACCCCGACCTTCGTGCCGTCATCGAGGCCGCCGCCGGTGACCTCGACCCGCCCCTGGCCGAACATGCCGAGCTCGACCTTGACCTGGCGGGCGCGGCCGTGCTCGACGACCTGGACGCCGTAGCCGCCGCCGGGCAGCGCGAGGAGGGCGTTGACGGGTACGGACAGGACGTCCTTGCGGGTCTCGCCGGTGAGGTTCACCGTGACCGGGGACTGGTCGAAGCCGTCGACCTTGCCGGGGTCGTCGAAGGAGACCGTCACCGGGATCTTGGGGGTCTTGTCGGCCGGG
Organism: Streptomyces sp. NPDC059900; assembly: GCF_050270335.1. NCBI lineage: Bacteria > Bacillati > Actinomycetota > Actinomycetes > Kitasatosporales > Streptomycetaceae > Streptomyces > Streptomyces sp. NPDC059900. The sequence goes on along the minus strand of NZ_JBNNJZ010000006.1, from coordinate 17,390 downwards.
TCGTCGCCCGGCTTGGCCGTCTTGCCGACGGAGGCGACCCTGCCCTTGGCGGTCGTGCCGTCCGGCAGGTCGACGGTGACCTTGGTGCCCGTCTTGGCGAGCTTCCCCTCGGCGACGTCGAGCTGGAACCGCACGACCCGCTCGGAGCCCGTGGTGCCGAGCACCGGCTTGCCCGGCGCGACCTGGTCGCCGACGGCCGAATCGGCGGACTTCACACGGACGCCGCCGGGCGAGAAGGCGATAGCGTCGGGGCCGACGCGCCCCGTCTGCTTCTCCTCGTGCGCCTTCTGCCACTGCTTGACCGCGGCGGCCGTACCCGCCGTGTATTCGTCGTCGACGGCGAGCCCGGCCCCGTACCCGAGCGCCTGGAGGTTCTGCTCCAGCTGTCGTACGTCGTTGCCCTCGTCGCCGGTCTTCAGCGTGCGGTACATGGGCTCGGTGCCGTACATGAGGCGCACGGGGACGCCGTTGACCTCGTACAGGCGTCCGTCGCGCCCGATCGTCGAGCCGGTGGGCGCGGACCAGGTGAGGGTGCCTGCGGTGCCCGCGTTGATCTTGCGTTCCTTGGCGTAGCCGAGGGTGCCGTCGGTCTGGGTGCCGCTGCTGAGGTCGCCGCGTTCGACGGGGGCGGTGGCGGGCGGGAGTCCGGTGTCCCGGCTCGCGGGGCCGTCCTTGCCGTTGTCGGCGAGCGCGGTGACGGCGACGCCGCCGCCGGTGATCGCGAGCAGGGCGACGACGGTGGCGACGACGGCGGTGCGGCGCCTCACGCGACGATGTCCTTGCACGCCGCGGCGGCCTTCTCCATCTTCTTCGCCTCGGCGCCCTTGGGGATCTTCTGGGCTTCCATCGCGCCGCCGTCGAACTTCGGGTCGGGCATGTTGAAGCCGTTCTCGCGCATGCAGCGGGCGTACTTGAGCATCTTGTCCTTGTCGGCCTGCGAGGGCGCGCCGCCGCCGGACCTGCCGTTCTTGCCGGCGCAGTCCTTCATGGCGGCCTCCATTTTCTCCTTGCTGAGGTCGCCGCCGATGGTGATGCCGCGGGTGTCCTCGCCGGCCTTGGGCTCGGGCACCTTGAGGCCGTGCTTGCGCAGGCACTCGCGCTCCTTGAAGGCGGCGTCGGCCTGCTTGCCCTTGCCGCCGTCCGCCTTGTCCTGGCCGCTGCTTTCGCCGCCGCCGGAGGAGCAGGCTCCGGCGAACAGGGCGAGTGCGGCGAATCCCGATGCGATGGCCGCCGAGCGCGTACGAGTCCTCATGGCTTCCCCTTCACTTCTCGCTGTCGCGTGACGCGCTCAGGCTCGCGGGAAGGGGGGTTTCGTTTCTCTCAACGGAGACGCTTACACCGACGAAAGGTGCACTTCAGGTACACAGGGCCGCATGCGCGTACTGCTGGTGGAGGACGAGGAATTCCTGGCCGAGATGATCGCCGCCGGGCTGCGCCGCGACGCGCTCGCGGTGGACGTCGCGGCGGACGGCCTGACGGCGCTGCGCAAGCTGCGGTTCGGCGAGTACGACGTCGTCATCCTCGACCGGGATCTGCCGGGCCTGCACGGCGACGAGGTGTGCCGCAGGGTGGTGTCGCAGGGGCTGCTGACCCGCGTCCTGATGCTGACGGCTTCGGTCACGGTCCGGGAGCGTGTCGCGGGCCTGGGCCTGGGCGCCGACGACTACCTGACCAAGCCCTTCGCGTACGACGAACTCCTGGCCCGCGTCCTGGCCCTCGGCCGCCGTACGCGCCCCGCGCTGCCGCCCGTGATCGAACGCGCGGGCCTGGTCCTGGACACGGCCCGCCGCCAGGCCAGCCGCGACGGCCGCCACCTCGCGCTCTCCCGCAAGGAGTTCGCGGTCCTGGAGGCGCTGCTGCGGGCACAGGGCGCGGTGGTCAGCGGCGACGACCTGATCGAACAGGTCTGGGAGGAGGACACCAGTTACCGCACGAACGCGGTCCGCGTCACCCTCTCCAAACTGCGTACGAAGCTGGGCGACCCCCCGGTGGTGGAGACGGTCCCTGGCGCGGGCTACCGGATCGCGGGCCGGTCGTCGTGAGGCGCCTGAGCAGTGAGCGCGCCCGGCTCACCGCCCTCTACGGCGGGATGCTCGTGGTCGCGGGGGCGTTGCTCACCGGGCTCGTGTACTTCCTGGTGCGGCAGGGGCTCTACTCCTCCATCAGTACCGCCGTCACCACCGCCGTCCCCGCCCGCAGGATGTACCCGCCCTGGCAGACGGCCGCCCCGGCCCCCTCCGCGTCGCCCGCGAGGCCGATGCCCACGGACGGCGTCACGTCCGCCGACATCACGCAGGGCCTGGCCGTCACGAAGATCAGTGACGTCGCCGAGCAGGCGGCCCTGAGCCGGCTGCTCACCGTGTCCGTGATCGTGCTCTTCGTGTACGCGGCGCTCTCCATCCTGCTCGCCTGGTGGATGGCGGGCCGCGTCCTGCACCCCGTGGCCGTGATCACCGGCACCGCGCGGCGGCTCTCCGGCGAGAACCTGCACGAGCGGATCGCGCTGGACGCCCCGCCCGGCGAGCTGAAGCAGCTGGCCGACACCTTCGACGAGATGCTCGGGCGGATAGAGCAACTGGTCAGCGCCCAGCAGCGGTTCGCCGCCAATGCCGCGCACGAGCTGCGCACCCCCCTCGCCGTCCAGCGGGCCGCCGCCGAGATCGGCCTCGCGGGCGAGCCCGATCCGGAGCAGGTGGCCCGCATCCGTACGAAGCTGATCTCCGTCGCCGACGACAGCGAGCACCTGATCGAGGGGCTGCTGCTGCTCGCCACCTCGGAGCGGGGGCTCGAACGGCGTGAGCCCGTCGCGCTCGACGTCATCGCCGACGCGGTGGCGGAGGGGCTCGCGGGCCGGGCCGCCGAGCGGGACGTCACGCTGTCCCTGCACGCGGAGCCGCTGACCGTGGACGGTGACGGGGTCCTGCTCGACCGGCTCGTACACAATCTGGTGGCGAACGCCGTGGACTACAACGTCAAGGGCGGACGGGTCGGGGTGCGCACGGGGCCGGACGGCGTCGAGGTCACCAACACGGGGCCGGTCGTCCCTCCGGAGACCGTCCCGCACCTCTTCGAGCCGTTCCGGCGGCTGCGGGAACGCACCCACGCGCGCGGAGAGGGCGCGGGCCTGGGTCTGTCCATCGTCGACGCGATCGCCCGCGCACACGGCGCGCAGGCGACCGCGGAGGCCAACGGAGCGGGCGGCGGGCTCACCGTGCGGGTGCGCTTCCCCACGGGCCCGTAGAGGCCGCGGGCGGGGGCCTCAGCGCCGGTAGAAGATCCGGTCTCCGTACTCCTCGAACACCCTGCCGTTCCAGTCGTGCCCCCCGTCCACGTTCCCCGACCGCAGCAGAGGGGGCTGGGTCCCCCGCTCCGCCAAGGCCTCGACGGCGGTCGCCATCATGGCCTGCATGATCGCGTTGGTGACCACGCTGGACGCGGGCCCGAACGGCGCGTCGACCGCGTCCAGGCTGAGCTCCGCGTCACCGAGCGCGATCTTGGAGTCGATCACCACGTCGCAGTGGTCCTTGAGGAAGGTGCCGGACACGTGCCGCGACTTCGTCTCCGTCGCGTACGCCACCGACGTCACGCCGATGACCTTCAGGCCGAGGGCGCGGGCGTTCATCGCCATCTCCACGGGCAGTGAGTTGCGCCCGGAGAGCGAGATGATCACCAGTACGTCGCCGGGGCGGGCCGGCGAGGAGTCCAGGACGGCGCCCGCGAGCCCGTCGACGCGCTCCAGGGCGGAGCCGAGCGTGGCGGGCATGACGTCGATGCCGACGACGCCGGGGACGGCGAGGAGGTTCATCAGGGCGAGGCCGCCCGCGCGGTAGACGACGTCCTGGGCGGCGAGCGAGGAGTGCCCGGCACCGAAGGCGAAGAGCCTGTTGCCCGCCTCGACCGCGTCGGCGAGCAGCGTGCCCGCCGCGTCGACGTTCCCGCCCTCCTCGTCACGGACCCGCCCGAGCAGTCCGATCGCGGCGTCGATGTACTGACCGGCCAGCTTGCTCTCGCTCTTCGAGCCCATGCGCCGAGGAACCTTTCCGGGTACGTATGTGTTCTGTACGTAAGTCCTGCACGTATTTCCTGCACGCTTTTCCCGTGTGCCGCGGATCACGTTGCGGTCTGGACCAGTGCCCTGTCAATACGGCCCGAGCACGCCGTCGAGGCCGTCAGGACCGGGTTTTCCCCCGGCGGGACCCGGTTGTCAGCGGTATGCGTCAGACTTGATGCCAGGGCCGGCCGCACGAGCGAGATCTGAGGGGCACCCATGTCGGGGCTTATTGACACCACTGAGATGTATTTGCGCACCATCCTCGAGCTGGAGGAGGAAGGTGTCGTCCCCATGCGCGCCCGGATCGCCGAGCGTCTTGACCAGAGCGGACCGACGGTCAGCCAGACGGTCGCGCGCATGGAGCGTGACGGCCTGGTGTCCGTCGCGAGCGATCGCCACCTGGAGCTGACGGAGGAGGGCCGCAGGCTCGCCACCCGCGTGATGCGCAAGCACCGCCTGGCGGAGTGCCTGCTCGTCGACGTGATCGGCCTGGAGTGGGAGCAGGTCCACGCCGAGGCGTGTCGCTGGGAACACGTGATGAGCGAGGCGGTGGAGCGCCGCGTCCTGGAGCTCCTGCGCCACCCCACCGAGTCTCCGTACGGCAACCCGATCCCGGGCCTCGAGGAGCTGGGCGAGAAGGACGGGGCCGACCCGTTCCTGGACGAGGGCATGGTCTCCCTGGTGGACCTCGACCCCGGCGCGGACGGCGCGACGGTGGTCGTGCGCCGCATCGGCGAGCCCATCCAGACGGACGCGCAGCTGATGTACACGCTGCGGCGCGCGGGTGTGCAGCCCGGCTCCGTGGTGAGCGTGACGGAGTCCGCGGGCGGGGTGCTCGTGGGCAGCAGCGGTGAGGCCGCGGAGCTGGACTCCGAGGTCGCCTCGCACGTCTTCGTCGCCAAGCGCTGAGTCCCCCCGTACTCCCGTTACCGGGAGTAGGAGTCAACTGGCGTTGCGCGTCGTGCAGTTGTGAAGGGCCCGGGATTGTATGGGGTCCAAGATTCAGTGTGCGGAATCGCAGCGCCGGGCCGTTTTGCGTGCCAGGCTGTCGCGAGAGGCATATGACTTGAGGGCTCTTGTCGCGGCGCCGGGTCCGGCCGCCGCGGCCGTGGGAGGGGGCAGGAGGATGTGCCCATCTGAGGAGCGGGAGCACGTACGCAAACGGCGCGGACCAGCACGCCCCGCGCAGACAGAGGGCCCCGGCGCCCTTGAGCGCCGGGGCCTGTCCTCCCCTGCTTCGACCCGGAGCCCCGAGCTCCCGGGGTCGACCCCCACGGACCGTTTTCCCCGAGCGGTCCGCCTCCCGATGAAGATCTCCCCTCGGCTGCGGCGGCCAATCCTTGAGCGTGGTCACTCGAACGAGGGGTGTTACCGGCGAACCGGCCGCTTTCGAAAAAGGGTTCGATAGCGTGCGGGAGTGCGTGACAGAACCAGGCGTTCAGCCCGAGATGATTCAAGGGGGGTGCCAGGAACCATGGTGCGGCGCATTGACGTGACGGGCGCGGACGGCGTACGCCTCGCGGCCTGGGAGTTCGCCGATCCTCCCAAGTCCACGGAGCGGGACGGGTCACCGGGAGGCGTGCTGTTATTGCACGGCCTGATGGGCCGCGCGTCCCACTGGGCGGGCACCGCCCGCTGGCTCGCCGAACGGCATCGCGCGGTCGCACTCGACCAGCGCGGGCACGGGCAGAGCGACAAGCCCGCCGATGGCCCCTTCAACAGCGAGGCCTACGTGGACGACGCCGAGGCCGCGCTCGTCCAGCTCGGCCTCGCCCCCGCCGTCCTCATCGGCCACTCCATGGGCGCGCTCACCGCCTGGCAGCTCGCCGCGAAGCGCCCCGACCTCGTCCGCGCCCTGATCATCTGCGACATGCGGGCCTCCGCGCTCGGCGCCGCGTCGCAGCGCGAGTGGGAGGACTGGTTCAAGGCCTGGCCCGTCCCCTTCGCCACCCTCGCCGACGTACGGAAGTGGTTCGGCGAGGACGATCCCTGGGTGGAGCGCAAGAACCCCTCACGCGGCGAGTTCTTCGCCGAGGTGATGACCGAGGGCCCGGACGGCTGGCGCCCCGTCTTCGACCGCGACCAGATGCTGAAGTCCCGCGAGACCTGGGTGTACGACGCGCACTGGGAGGGCCTGACCCAGGTCCAGTGCCCCGCCCTGGTCGTCCGGGGCCTGGACGGCGAGCTGGGCCGCGCCGAGTCCCAGGAGATGGTCCGCGTGCTGCCCCGCGGGGCGTACGCGGAGGTGGCCGACGCGGGCCACCTCGTGCACTACGACCAGCCGGAGGCGTGGCGCGAGGCGATCCAGCCGTTTCTGGACGGCGTCCTGACGGGGTAGACCGGCGCCCGGCAGCCGGTCACCGCTCGTCCTCGCTCGCCCTCGCTCGTCCTCGCTCACGGGCTGAGGCGCTCCACCGTCCACTCGGCCCCTTCCGTCCGCTCGGCCCCTTCCGTCCGCTCGTAGCGCAGGCGGTCGTGCAGGCGATTGGCCCTGCCCTGCCAGAACTCCACGGACCGCGGCTCGACGCGGAAGCCGCCCCAGTGCGGCGGCGCGGGCACCTGCTCGCCCTCCGGATAGCGCGCCGCCAAGTCGTCGTACGCGCGATCCAGTTCGTCGCGCGTGGCGATGACCGAGGACTGGGCGCTGGCCCAGGCTCCGAGCTGGGAGCCGTGCGGCCGGGTGCGGAAGTACGCCACCGTCTCCTCGCGGGCCACGCGCTCCGCCGTGCCGGTGACGATGACCTGGCGGGCCATCGGATGCCAGGGGAAGAGCAGCGCGATGTTCGGGTTCGCGGCCAGTTCGCGGGCCTTGCGGGACTCGTAGTTGGTGAAGAAGACGAAGCCGCCCTCGTCGTAGCCCTTCAGCAGGACCGTGCGCGAGCTGGGGCGGCCCTCGGCGTCCGCCGTCGAGACGACCATGGCGTTCGGCTCGTGGAGCAGGCCGTCGCCGGTCGCGGCGACCGCCTGCGAGAACCAGAGCGCGAACAGCTCGATCGGCGTGGCCGGCAGCTCGGCCTCGACGAGTCCGTCGAGGCCGTAGTGGGCACGGATGGCGGCCGGGTCGGCCAGGGCAGGTGCGGGAACGGCGCGATCGGTCACGCGGTCATACTGCCGTATACGAGGCGCCTGCCGACGGGTTGCCGTGCGCCACCGGGAGGTGACGTGTGGCACTGAGTGCCGCATACCATCGCCAAGGGTGGCACCAAGGGATATCGTCCCGCTACCGAATCGGTTGGGTGACCACCAGCCGCACGGGGCATCACCCGGGTGACTGATCCGGAACGCGAGTCGAGGACCGGTAGCCGCAGAGGCACCGGCAGACCGCGGAACCGGACCGGAAATGCCCACTTCTGACACATGGTCACGAGCTGTCTGTCACCACCATCTGTCGCACACATCACGAGGAGCCGCCTGATGTCCGACTTCGTACCCGGACTTGAAGGAGTCATCGCGTTCGAGACGGAGATCGCCGAACCGGATAAGGAAGGCGGCGCGCTTCGCTATCGCGGCGTCGACATCGAGGATCTGGTCGGCCACGTCTCCTTCGGCAACGTCTGGGGCCTGCTGGTCGACGGTGCGTTCAATCCGGGCCTGCCGCCCGCCGAGCCGTTCCCGATCCCGGTGCACTCCGGTGACATCCGGGTCGATGTCCAGTCCGCGCTCGCGATGCTCGCCCCCGTGTGGGGCCTGAAGCCGCTCCTGGACATCAGCGAGCAGGAGGCCCGCGACGACCTCGCACGGGCCGCCGTCATGGCGCTCTCGTACGTCGCGCAGTCCGCGCGCGGCCAGGGCCTGCCGATGGTGCCGCAGCGCGAGATCGACAAGGCGGACACCGTCGTCGAGCGGTTCATGAAGCGCTGGCGCGGCGAGCCCGACCCCAAGCACGTCCAGGCCGTCGACGCGTACTGGACGTCGGCCGCCGAGCACGGCATGAACGCGTCCACGTTCACGGCGCGCGTCATCGCCTCCACCGGCTCCGACGTGGCGGCGGCGCTCTCCGGCGCCGTGGGCGCCATGTCCGGGCCCCTGCACGGCGGGGCGCCGTCCCGTGTCCTCGGCATGATCGAGGAGATCGAGCGGACGGGGGACGCGGTCGCGTACGTGAAGCAGGCCCTCGACAAGGGCGAGCGGCTGATGGGCTTCGGTCACCGGGTGTACCGGGCCGAGGACCCGCGGGCGCGGGTGCTCCGCCGTACGGCGCGTGAGCTGGGCGCTCCGCGCTTCGAGGTGGCGGAGGCGTTGGAGAAGGCCGCGCTCGACGAGTTGCACGCCCGCCGTCCCGACCGGGTCCTCGCGACGAACGTCGAGTTCTGGGCGGCGATCGTCCTCGACTTCGCCGAGGTGCCGGCGCACATGTTCACTTCGATGTTCACCTGCGCGCGGACCGCCGGATGGTCGGCGCACATCCTCGAGCAGAAGCGGACGGGGCGCCTCGTCCGCCCCTCGGCGCGGTATGTGGGCCCCGGCACGCGGGACCCGCGGGAGGTCATCGGTTACGGGGACATCGCCAGGTAGGGATTTCTCCCCAACCCCGCCCCTTCCCGAAAACCCGCTGCGCGGGGGCCTTGGCGGACGTCATCACCGGCTTCGCCGAGTTCGTCCTCAAACGCCGGACGGGCTGGAACTGTCCAGCCCGGCCGGCGTTTGCGGCGCTCAGCGCAGCGCCCCCTCCACCAGCACCGTCCACTGCGCCACCACCCGGTCCCGCCGGGCGCCGTCATCCGTAAGCAGGTTCGCGAGGCCCAGGCCGCGGGCCATGTCCAGGAGGCCCTGGATGGTCTCCCTGACGCCGGGGGCGGACTCGTCGGCCCCCAGGAGCTGTACCGCGATCCGGTGGGTCTCACGGCCCACCCGTGCCTCCAGCTCCGTGACCCTGGCACCCAGCTGGGGCTCGTTCGACGCCGCCACCCACAGGTGCAGCGCCGCCCGGAACAGCGGCCCCGTGTAGAGATCGACCAGGGCGGCCACCACCGACGCCCGGTCCTGGGCCGGCAGCTCCTTCAGGGCCGTGGAGCGCTGCTCGGCCACGTACTCCACCGCCGCCGTGAAGAGGTCCTCCCGGGTCGGGAAGTGATGCTGGGTCGCGCCCCGCGAAACCCCCGCCCGCTCGGCCACCACGGACACCGTGGACCCCGCCCAGCCGCTCTCGGCGAGGCACGCCACCGCGGCTTCGAGGAGCCGTTGCCGCGTGGCCCGGCTGCGGTCCTGCTTGGGCGAGCGATCGGCTCGGTCGGCGCGATCGGCACGATCGGCACGGTCAGCCGCTGTCACAGCACCCATGGGCACTCCCGTCGTTCGAGGAACGCCCCCATCCCGTCCCGCGCCTCCTCCGATGCGAAGAGCCGCGCGGACAGAGCGATGAGGGAGTCCGTGTGGTGGTCGAATGCGTCGAGCACCCTAGCCGTGAGCAGCTTCTTCGTCTCGGCCAGGGCCTCCGGCGCCCCCTTCCGCATCCCTTCGAGGAGGGGCGAGAGCTCCGCGTCCACGTCATCGCCCGCCACCGTCACGAGCCCCACCCGCGCCGCCTCCGCCCCGCCGAACCGCTCCCCGGTGAGGAAGTACCGCGACGCGGCGCTAGCGTCGAGCCGGGCCAGCAGCGGCATGGAGATCACCGCGGGCGCCACCCCGATCCGTACCTCCGTCAGCGCGAACGACGCCCCCGGCCCCGCCGCGGCCAGGTCGCACACGCCGAGCAGACCGAGCCCGCCCGCCCGCACATGCCCGTCCACCCGCGCCACCACCGGCTTCGGCAGCTCCACGATCTGCCGAAGCAGCCCCACGAAGACGGCCGGGTCCGGCGGCTCCCGCAGGTCGGCGCCGGAGCAGAACGTCGAGCCGGTGTGCGTGAGGACGACCGCGCGCACGCCGGGGTCCTTGCCGCAGGCGTCGAGCGCCTGCGCGAGGCCGCTCACGAGTTCCGCCGAGAGCGCGTTGCGGCGGTCGGGGTTGTCCAGGGTGAGCGTGGCGATGCCGCGTTCCGGGGGTGTGTGCACAAGTCCCATGGGACGAACCTCCAGCAATTGAGGGGCAGCGGCGTGCCGGTCAGTACGACTTGGGCAGGCCGAGGGTCTGGTGCGACACGTAGTTGAGGATCATCTCCCTGCTCACGGGGGCGATCCGCGCCACGCGTGACGCCACGATCAGCGAGGCGAGGCCGAACTCCTTGGTCAGGCCGTTGCCGCCCAGCGTGTGCACGGACTGGTCGACGGTCTTCACGCACGCGTCGGCGGCGGCGAGCTTGGCCATGTTGGCGGCCTCGCCCGCGCCCATGTCGTCGCCCTCGTCGTAGAGCCGGGCGGCCTTCTGCATCATCAGGCGGGCCAGCTCGATGTCGATGTGGGACTGCGCGAGGGGATGCGCGATCGCCTGGTGGGCGCCGATCGGGCTCTTCCACACGCTGCGTTCCTTGGCGTAGCCGACGGCGCGGTTCAGGGCGTACCGCGCCATGCCCAGCGAGAACGCCGCCGTCATGATCCGCTCGGGGTTGAGCCCGGCGAAGAGCTGGAGCAGCCCGGCGTCCTCGTCGCCCACCAGGGCGTCCGCGGGCAACCGCACGTCGTCCAGGGTGAGTTCGAACTGCTTCTCCGGGGCCTGGAGTTCCATCTCGATCTGCCGCCGGTGGAAGCCCTCTGTCTCGCGGGGCACGATGAAGAGGCAGGGCTTGAGGCTGCCGGTGCGGGCGTCTTCCGTACGGCCCACGATCAGTGTCGCGTCGGCGATGTCGACGCCCGAGATGAACACCTTGCGGCCGGTCAGGAGCCAGTCGCCGCTCGCCTCGTCCTTGCGCGCGGTCGTCGTGATCCGGTGGGAGTTGGAGCCCGCGTCGGGCTCGGTGATGCCGAACGCCATGGTGCGGGTGCCGTCGGCGAGACCGGGCAGCCAGGCCTGCTTCTGCTCGTCGGTGCCGAAGCGGGCGATGACGGTTCCGCAGATCGCGGGCGACACGACCATCATCAGGAGAGGGCAGCCTGCCGCGCCCAGTTCCTCAAGGACGATGGAGAGTTCGGCTATCCCGCCGCCCCCGCCGCCGTACTCCTCGGGCAGGTTCACGCCCAGGTAGCCGAGCTTTGCGGCGTCGGCCCACAGTTCGTCCGGGTGGCCTTCGCCCGCCACGACGCCGGTCATGTAGTCGCGGCCGTAGCGCTTGCCGAGTGCGGCGACGGCCGCGCGCAGGGCCTGGTGCTCCTGGGTTTCGAGGACGGTGCTCATACGGATTGCTCCTCCTGTACGGCCTGTACGTCGTCTGTGACGTCTACGACTGCGAGCAGTGCGCCGACCTCGACCTGGCGGCCGGGCTCGGCGTGCAGGGCGGTGAGCGTGCCGGAGGCGGGAGCGGTGATGCGGTGCTCCATCTTCATGGCCTCCAGCCAGATCAGGGGCTGCCCGGCGGTCACCCGCACCCCCTGCGCGAGCCCGTCGGCCAGGCGCACGACAGTGCCCGGCATCGGCGCGAGCAGGGAGCCGGGCTCCTGCCGGGTGACGGGTTCGGGCAGCAGTGGCAGCGAGGTGAGGGCGGTGTTGCCGACGTACACCCGGTCGTCCCCGTAGCGACGGACCGCGAACTGCCTGCGCACGCCGTCCACTTCGAGCACGACGAGCTCCCCGGACACGGAGAGCACCCGCACCCCCTCCGCACCGAACCCCTCCCGCGTGTGCCGGTAGCGCACCTCGTGCTCGGTCCCGTCCGGTTCGCTGCGGAAGAGCTTGGCCTGCGGCTGCGACGCGAGGTTGCGCCAGCCGCCGAACCGCGAGCGTCCGTGGGCGTCGGCGAGGGCGGCGGCGAGCGGCGCGTGCGGATCGGGCGCGGGGGCGGTGAGTTCGGCGAGGTGCCGGTCGTAGAAGCCCGTGTCCATGCGGGCCTCGGTGAACTCCGGGTGCCGCAGGGACCGTACGAGCAACTCCCGGTTGGTGACGGGACCGTGGACCACCGCGCGCTCCAGGGCGCCCGCGAGTGCGCGCACGGCCGCGGCACGCGTGGGGGCGTACGAGATGGCCTTGGCCAGCATCGGGTCGTAGTGCACGCCGATCGGATCGCCGTCCGCGTACCCCGTGTCGAGCCGCACGCCCGGCACGGAGAGCCGGTGCAGGGTGCCGGTCTGCGGGGCCCATTGCGCGGCCGGGTCCTCGGCGTAGAGCCGGGCCTCGACGGCGTGGCCGCGCGCGGCCGGCGGCTCTTGCGCGAGCCGTCCGCCCTCCGCGACCTGGATCTGCAACGCCACGAGGTCGACCCCGAACACGGCCTCGGTCACCGGGTGTTCGACCTGGAGCCGCGTGTTCATCTCCAGGAAGTGCGCCCGGTCGCCGTCGACCAGGAACTCCACCGTGCCCGCCCCGCGATACCCGGTCACCCGCGCCGCACGCAGGGCCTGCGCGTGCAACTCCTCGACGAGACCGGCGGCCAGACCCGGCGCCGGGGACTCCTCGACGACCTTCTGGTGCCTGCGCTGGAGCGAGCAGTCCCGCGTGCCGAGCACCCACACGGTGTCGTGCGCGTCGGCCATGACCTGCACCTCGACGTGCCGCCCGCCCTCCAGATAGGGCTCGACGAAGACCTCGCCGTCCCCGAAGGCACTGGCCGCCTCCGCGCTCGCGGCGGCCAACTCCCCCTTTAGGGCGCCGATTTCCCGTACGACGCGCATGCCGCGCCCGCCGCCGCCGGACGCCGCCTTCACCAGGACCGGCAGATCGTCCTCGGTGACGTCGTCCAGGGCCAGGGGCGCGATGCCCATGAGTTCCTTGGCGCGCGTCTTGGAGGCCATGGATTCGATCGCTTCGGGCGGCGGCCCGATCCAGGTGAGCCCGGCGTCGGTGACGGCGCGCGCGAAGTCGGCGTTCTCGGAGAGGAAGCCGTAGCCGGGGTGGACGGCGTCCGCGCCGGCCGCCTGCGCGGCCTTCACGACGAGGTCGCCGCGCAGATACGTGTCGGCGGGCGCGGCACCCGGCAGCCGTACGGCGGAGTCGGCCTCGCGGACGTGGAGGGCGTCCGCGTCGGCGTCGGAGTACACGGCGACGGTGGCGATGCCCAGGTCGCGGCAGGTGCGGAAGATGCGGCAGGCGATCTCGCCGCGGTTGGCCACAAGGATGGCGTTGATCATGGTGAGTTCCTCACAAACGTTTCTCACATCCGGAAGACGCCGAAGCCACCGCGCGCGCCCTCGTAGGGGGCGGTGTGGATCGCGGACAGGCACAGGCCGAGAACCGTGCGGGTGTCGCGGGGGTCGATGACCCCGTCGTCGTAGAGCCGGCCGGAGAGGAACATCGGCAGGGACTCCGCCTCGATCTGCTGCTCCACCATGGCGCGAAGCCCCGCGTCGGCGTCGTCGTCGTAGGGCTGCCCCTTGGCGGCGGCGGAGGCCCGCGCCACGATCGACAGGACGCCCGCGAGCTGCTGCGGCCCCATGACGGCGGACTTGGCGCTGGGCCAGGCGAAGAGGAAGCGCGGGTCGTAGGCGCGCCCGCACATGCCGTAGTGCCCGGCTCCGTACGAGGCGCCCATCAGAACGCTGAGATGCGGCACCCGCGAGTTGCTCACCGCGTTGATCATCATCGCGCCGTGCTTGATGATGCCGCCCTGCTCGTACTCCTTGCCGACCATGTATCCGGTGGTGTTGTGCAGGAAGAGCAGCGGAATGTCCCGCTGGTTGGCCAGCTGGATGAACTGGGCGGCCTTCTGCGACTCCTCGCTGAAGAGCACGCCCTGCGCGTTGGCGAGGATGCCGACGGGATAGCCGTGCAGCGAGGCCCACCCCGTGGTGAGGCTCGCCCCGTACAGCGGCTTGAACTCGTCGAAGTCGGAGCCGTCGACGATACGGGCGATGACCTCGCGGGGGTCGAAGGGCACCTTGAGGTCGCCGGGCACGATACCGAGCAGTTCGTCCTCGTCGTACTTGGGCGGCTCGACGACACCGGCCGGATCGGCGTACGCCTTGCGCCAGTTGAGCCGCTTGACCACCCGCCGCGTCTGCCGCAGCGCGTCACGCTCGTCGTCGGCGAGGTAGTCCGCGAGGCCGGAGGTGCGGGCGTGCATCTCGGCGCCGCCGAGCGATTCGTCGTCGCTCTCCTCGCCGGTGGCCATCTTCACCAGCGGCGGGCCGCCGAGGAAGACCTTGGCGCGCTCCTTGACCATGATCACGTGGTCGCTCATGCCGGGGACGTAGGCGCCGCCCGCCGTGGAGTTGCCGAAGACGACGGCGATGGTCGGGATCCCGGCGGCCGACGACTGGGTGAGGTGCTTGAAGAGCGCACCGCCCGGAATGAAGATCTCCTTCTGGGACGGCAGGTCGGCGCCGCCCGACTCCACGAGATGGATGGACGGCAGCCGGTTGGCGTGCCCGATCTCGTGCGCCCGGAAGGCTTTCTTCAGGGTCCAGGGATTGCTGGCTCCGCCGCGTACGGTCGGGTCGTTGGCGGTGATCAGGCACTCCACGCCCTCGACGACACCGATGCCGGTGACCATCGAACCGCCCACGGGGTAGTCGCTCCCCCAGGCGGCGAGCGGCGACAGCTCCAGGAACGGCGTGTCCGGGTCGAGGAGCAGCTCGATCCGCTCCCGGGCGAGCAGCTTGCCGCGCTTGCGGTGCCGGGCGACGTACTTCTCGCCGCCGCCTTCGAGGGCCTTGGCCTGCTCGGTGCCGAGCTCGGCGAGCTTGGAGAGCATGGCCTCGCGGTGCTCGGCGTACTCGGCGCTCGCGGGGTCGAGCGCGGACGCGAGGACGGTCACGGGAGTACCTCCGTCGTTTCATTGGGTTCGACCGCTTCGAGAAGCGCGGCCGGGATGTCGAGGTGGCGGGCGCGCAGCCATTCGCCGAGGCCCTTGGCCTGCGGATCGAAGCGGGCCTGCGAGGCGACGCCCGCGCCGAGGATCCCCACGACGACGAAGTTCAGCGCCCGCAAATTGGGCAGAACATGCCGCACGACACCCAATTCCGCTGCCTCCGGGATGAGTTCGCGGAATCGCTCGACGGTCAGCTCATGGGCGAGCCACCGCCAGGCGTCGTCCGTGCGCACCCATACGCCGACATTCGCGTCCCCGCCCTTGTCACCGCTGCGGGCCCCGGCGACACGGCCGAGGGGGGCGCGGCGGGTGGGACCTTCCGGCAGTGGCGGGGGCAGGGGCGGCTGGTCCAGGTCTTCGAGTACGAGGCTGCCGCCGGTGGCTCCCACGGGCCGCCGCTCGCCGCCGGGCAGGACGGCGACGTGATCGACGGTGCCGCGTTCGACGTAGGCGGCTTCGAAGACTCCGTAGGGGGCGCCCTTGCCCGGAGGCGCCGTCACGTGGAAGCCGGGATAGCTGCCGAGGGCGAGCTCGATCGCGGCGCCGCTCAGGGCGCGCCCGACGGGCTCCTGCTGCGGGTCGCGCACGACGAGCCGCAGCAGGGCTGAGGCTGTCTCTTCGGTGGGAGCATCGCCCCGATCGGCACGCACAAGCTCCCACCGCACCTCTTCCGGCCGGGATTTGGCCCGCCCGAAGGCATCCTCGACCTGGGCGCGCACGAGCGCGGCCTTGGCCTCGACATCAAGGCCCGTCAGCACGAAGACGACTTCGTTGCGGAAGCCGCCGAGCCGGTTCAGGCCGACCTTGAGGTCCGGCGGCGGAGCCTCACCCCGTACGCCGGACACGCGTACCCGGTCGGGCGCTTCCTGCGTGAGGGTGACCGTGTCGAGCCGGGCGGTGACGTCGGGCCCTGCGTACCGGGCGCCGGAGGTCTCGTACACGAGCTGCGCGGTGACCGTACCGACGTCGACGAACCCGCCCGTGCCGTCGTGCTTGGTGATGACGGCGGACCCGTCCTCGTGGATCTCGGCGAGCGGAAAGCCTGGCCGCAGAAGGTCGGTTGCGGGGCGCTCGCCGAAGAAGGCGTAGTTGCCGCCGGTGGCCTGCGTCCCGCATTCGAGGATGTGCCCGGCGACGACGGCGCCGGCGAGCCGGTCGTGGTCACCGTCCCCCCACCCGAAGTGCGCGGCGGCGGGCCCGCTGACGAGTGCGGCATCAGTGACCCGCCCCGTGACGACGACATCGGCCCCGCCCCTCAGGCAGGCGGCGATTCCGGCGCCGCCGAGGTAGGCGTTGGCGGTGAGCGCGCCGGGAAAACGACTCCCGAGGTCATCGCCTTCCACATGCGCGACCCGCACTCCGATCCCCAGCCGCCCGGCCAACTCACGCACGGCATCGGCAAGTCCGGCGGGATTCAGGCCCCCGGCATTGGCGACGATCTTCACGCCCCGCTCCTGCGCGAGCCCCAGGCACTCCTCCAGCTGCCGCAGGAAGGTCTTCGCGTAGCCGCGCGCGGGGTCCTTGAGCCGGTCGCGCCCCAGGATCAGCATGGTCAGCTCGGCGAGATAGTCGCCGGTGAGGACGTCGAGAGGGCCGCCGGTCAGCATGTCGCGCATGGCGTCGAAGCGGTCGCCGTAGAACCCGGAGGCGTTCCCGATCCGCAGCGGCGCGGTCACAGTGCGCGGCCCTGTTCGGTACGCGGTCCGGTACGCGGGGCCCGCCCGGCGCCCGGTGGCCCCGCGAAGGCCTGCGCGATGCCGAGCCACTGCTCGGCATCGGGACCGACCGCACGCACGGCGAGATCATCGCGGTGCGCGCGCTGCGTGACGAGAAGACAGAAATCAAGCGCGGGCCCGGTAACCCGCTGCCCGGCGTCTTCGGGCCCACTGACCCACAAATCACCGCTCGGCAGCCGCAGCTCAACCCGAAAGGCATCAGCAGGCGCACTCAGCCCCCGCGCCCCGAACGAGAAGTCCCGCGCCCGGACCCCGATATGGGCGACGTGCCGCAACCGATCCGTGGGCACCCTCTCCACGCCCACCGCGTCGGCGACGTCCTGGCCGTGGGCCCAGGTCTCCATCAGCCGGGCGGTGGCCATGGAGGTGGCCGACATCGGCGGCCCGTACCAGGGAAAGCGGGTCCCGCGAGGGGCAGCGCCCAGAGCCTTCCACAGCGCATCGCGCCCGTCACGCCACCGCGAGAGGAGTTCACCACCCGGCAGACGGGCCCCTTCCGCGGCCCCGTCATCGACAAAGGTCTCGGGAGCCGCGAGAGCGGCCTCGACAAGCCGGCCGAACCCTTCCCCATCGGTGACGGCGATCAGCGCGGCCCGGTCGGTCCAGGCGAGATGGGCGATCTGATGGGCGACGGTCCACCCTGCGGCGGGAGTGGGCAAGGCCCACCCCTCATCCCCCAACCCCTCGACCAACTGATCGAGTTCGTCGCTCTCACGGCGCAGATCGTCGAGTACGGGCACAGCTTCGGGCACGGAACGCTCCCCTCGGGGCACGACGGTGTGCCCCGGAGCATGGCAGCGTCCGGAGAAACAAGCAAGCGTGCTTGCAT
>NZ_JBNNJZ010000005.1:0-71907 GCF_050270335.1 Streptomyces sp. NPDC059900 | reverse complement strand
CGTTATTTCCGTTGCGCTGCCCACCCAGTTGTCGGATGAACGGCACCTCACACTATGCCGGTGCCGTAGGGGACTGCCGACGGAACGGCAACGGTTCCGTCACGGCAAGGATCTTCCGATTACCCGTGTTCCTCCGCAGTCCCGGTCGTTGGTACGTACGGGGGGCTGGCGGCCTGCGTTCATCTCCCCTGCCAACTCGTCGGCGCACCCGCCCGGATCAAGCGGGAAGCGCCCACCCAGCGGGAGGTCCAACAGTCGTGGCCGTGACCGAGCCGGCACCCGCGGCGGTTTCCGCGGCGCACTCCGCAGCACACGAGGGGATCCTGCGACGCCAGTCGGCGCGCGAGTCGGCGGCGCGCACCTACGCGCGCGCCCTGCCGATCGTGCCGGTCCGCGCGCGCGGTCTGACGATCGAGGGCGCCGACGGACGGCGTTACCTCGACTGCCTCTCGGGTGCCGGGACCCTGGCCCTCGGGCACAACCATCCGGTCGTGCTCGAAGCGATCAGAAAGGTTCTCGACTCGGGGGCGCCGCTGCATGTCCTCGACCTGGCGACCCCGGTGAAGGACGCCTTCACCACCGAGCTGTTCCGCACGCTGCCCCGCGGACTCGCCGACCGCGCGCGGATCCAGTTCTGCGGTCCCGCCGGCACGGACGCGGTGGAGGCGGCGCTCAAACTCGTGCGCATGGCGACCGGCCGCGACGGCATGCTCGCCTTCACCGGCGCGTATCACGGGATGACGGCGGGGGCGCTCGAAGCATCCGGCGGCGCTACGGACGTACGGGTCGCGCGGCTGCCCTATCCGCAGGACTACCGCTGCCCGTTCGGCATCGGCGGCGCGGACGGCGCCGAGGTCGCGGCCCGCTGGACCGAAAACCTCCTGGACGACACCAAATCGGGCGTGCTCCGGCCTGCCGGAATGATCCTGGAACCCGTGCAGGGCGAAGGCGGAGTGATCCCCGCCCCCGACGACTGGCTGCGCCGGATGCGGGCCATCACCGCCGCACGCTCGATCCCGCTCATCGCGGACGAGGTCCAGACCGGCGTCGGGCGCACCGGCACCTTCTGGGCGGTCGAGCACAGCGGCGTCGTTCCGGACGTGATGGTGCTCTCCAAGGCCATCGGCGGGAGCCTGCCCCTGGCCGTCGTGATCTACCGCGACGACCTCGACGTCTGGCCGCCCGGCGCGCACGCGGGCACCTTCCGGGGCAACCAGCTCGCCATGGCGGCAGGCGCGGCCACCCTCGCGTACGTCCGTGAGAACGGCCTCGCCGAACGCGCGGGAGTCCTGGGCGACCGCATGCTCGCCCAGTTGCGCGCCCTGGCCGCCGAACATCCCTGTATCGGCGACGTCCGCGGCAGAGGCCTCATGATCGGCGTCGAACTGGTGGACCCGGCCGCCGCGGACGGGCCCGGTACCGGCGACCTGCCTGCCGCAGCCACCGGCCTCCTGGACCCGGGCCGCTCCCCGCGACCGCTTCCCCCGGCACCCGAACTCGCCGCCGAGGTGCAGCGGGAATGCCTGCGCCGCGGCCTCATCGTCGAGCTGGGAGGACGGCACTCCAGCGTCGTACGCCTCCTTCCTCCTCTCACGATCACGGACGAGCAGGCGGCAGCGATCCTGGACCGCCTCGCCGACGCGATCTCCGCCGCGGCACGCCCGCAGCACGGATAGCCACGCCGGAACCGGGCCGTCCCGCTGACGGCCGGGAGACATCAGCAGAGCTCCAGCCCGTCGCCCCGGAGCCCGAACGACTGCACAAGGAAGCCCTCTTGAACGCCACCCCCGCATCCGACGGCCCACCCCAGCTCCACGCCCCGACGGGGTGCGGCCAGCAATCCGCGCTGGTGGCCGAGCCCGGTACGGTTCCCCGGCAGAAGGGAGGCGGGCAGACCGAGCGGCTGCCGGGCGCGACCGCCGACTTCCTGGAGCACCCCGATCCGCACACCGCCGCGCAAATGGCGGCCATCGAGAACCTCCTGCGCTGCTGGGTGCGCGAGAACAACTTCCCCGCCCCCGAGCACGGCGCCCTGCGCATCCCGCTCGACGCCAGCGGCACCGCCCTCCTCGTCCCGGTCCACTACTGGTCGGCCACCGGCTGGCACCGCTTCGGCCTCCCGTATCTGGAAGACGGCCCCCAGAGCGCGCCCCCGGCGGACGCCGTCACCGTCGCCGCCCTCCTGGGGCGCGAGAGCGGTACGCGCACTGAAGCCGCCGATCCGGACGGGCACCCGCAGGAGCGGGCAGAGCCCGTCGAGGGACAGGAGCCCGGCGGGCAGAGCGAGCAGGGGGCGCAGGACGAGCCCGGTCTCACCGGCTTCGGCGTCGGCACGTACGCCGGCACCGGCTGCGGCACCGACGGCGAGCGAGTCGAGGGAGGCGACCTCGTCGGCCGTGTCGCCGACTCCGTACGGCGCACGGCCACCTTCATCTCTGACCGCCGCAACAACGCCGTCGACGAGCCCGACCTGTTTCTCGCCGCCGAACAGTCCCTGGTCCTCGGCCACCCCCTGCACCCCACCCCCAAAAGCCGCGAGGGGCTCTCCGACACCGAATCCCGACTCTACTCACCGGAGTTGCGCGGAGCCTTCGCGCTGCACTGGCTCGCCGTCGACGCCTCCGTCCTCGCCGCGGACTCGGCCTGGACCGAGCGCGGCCGCACCCTCCCGGCCGAGCAGCTCACCGCCCGCCTCGCGGGCCCCGACCTGCCGCTGCCGGACGGCCGCGCCGCCCTGCCCCTGCACCCGTGGCAGATCCGTGAACTCAGGCACCGCCCCGCGACCGCCGCGCTCCTGGAAGCGGGGCTCCTCCAGGACCTCGGCCCGCACGGCGCACCGTGGTACCCGACCTCCTCCGTACGCACCCTCTACCGCTCGGGCGCCGCAGCGATGCTGAAGCTCTCGCTCGGCCTGCGCATCACCAACTCCCGTCGTGAGAACCTCCGCAAGGAACTCCACCGCGGCGTCGAGGTCCACCGGCTGCTGCGCAGCGGCCTCGCCGAGCAGTGGCAGGCGGTGCACCCGGGGTTCGACGTGATCCGCGACCCGGCCTGGCTCGCCGTGACCGGCCCCGACGGCGAGCCCGTCACCGGACTCGACGTCATGATCCGCCACAACCCCTTCGGCCCCGGCGACGACGTCACCTGCATCGCGGGACTCGTCTCACCCCGACCGTCACCGCACTCCACCGGGCATGACCGCGCCCCGATGCCGTCCCGGCTCGGCGAGATCGTCACCGGCCTCGCCGGCCGGACGGGCCGCTCGCCGGGGGCCGTGGCCACGGAGTGGTTCCTGCGCTACCTGGAGAACGTCGTACGCCCCGTGCTCTGGCTGGACAGCGAGGCAGGTGTCGCCCTGGAGGCCCACCAGCAGAACACGCTGCTGCTGCTCGACCCCGACGGCTGGCCCGTGGGCGGCCGGTACCGCGACAACCAGGGCTACTACTACCGCGAGTCCCGGCGGGCCGAACTCGAACGCCGGCTGCCCGGCATCGGCGAGCACAGCGACTCGTTCGTGTCCGACGAGGTGGCGGACGAGCGCTTCGCCTACTACCTCGGCATCAACAACGTCCTCGGCCTCATCGGAGCGCTCGGTGCGCAACGCCTGGCCGACGAGAGGCTGCTGCTCGCGGCGTTCCGCCGGTTCCTCGGCGATGTCGCATCCGGTCCCGCTTCGCTCCGTACGCGCCTGCCCGCCCTGCTTCTCGAGTCACCCGTACTGCGCTGCAAGGCCAACCTGCTGACCCGGCTTCGGGGACTCGACGAACTCGTGGGCCCGGTGGACACCCAGTCCGTCTACGTCTCCATCGACAACCCCCTGCATTCCTGAGGAACATGACCCGCCTTTTCTGAGAGGAGCGACGCCGTGCCTCCGCCTGATGCGCGTACCGACGCCGGAACCGAGACCGCCCCCGAGTCCGCCACCGAGTCCTCCACCGCCGACAAGGCGGATGCCCAGGACACCCTCGACCTGCGACTCCCGGACGAACTCGTCGCCCTGTTCGGCGCGGGAGACGCGGGAGACGCGGGAGATACGAGGCGTGCGGGCGAAGCACGGGAGACGCACACCGCAGCAGGCGAAGGCGGCGACGTACGCACGGCGGATCGCGCGCCGGCACCGGCGGTCAGATCGGCGGCCGACGATCTGCTCGACCACGTCGCCGAGTGGGGCCCCGCGACCACCCCTGCCGGTGTCTTCCAACTCGTACCGGTATGCATCGAGCGCGATCTGCCCCTGATCAGCCGGTGGATGAACGACCCCGCCGTGGCGGCATTCTGGGAGCTGGCCGGCCCCGACGCCGTCACGGAGGCACATCTGCGCGGCCAGCTCGACGGTGACGGCCGCAGCGTCCCCTGCCTCGGCGTCCTGGACGGCACGCCGATGAGCTACTGGGAGATCTACCGTGCCGATCTGGACGGCCTGGCCCGCCACTATCCGGCCCGCCCGCATGACACCGGTCTCCACCTCCTCATCGGCGGTGTCGCCGACCGCGGCCGTGGCCTCGGCACCTCTCTGCTGAGGGCGGTCGCGGATCTCGTGCTCGACCACCGGGCCGCAAGCGCACGCGTCATCGCCGAACCCGACCTGCGCAACACCCCCTCCGTCTCCGCATTCCTGAGCGCCGGATTCCGCTTCTCCGCGGAGGTGGATCTCCCCGACAAGCGCGCGGCACTCATGGTCCGCGACCGGGCCCTTCGCGCAGTGCTCTGACCCCGTCACTCTTGGTACACGACTCGACCCGATCCGGTTCCCTCCCTGAGGAGTCCCCGTGCCGAATCCGACCGTTCCCCCGACATCCCGAGAGCCGTCCGTTCTCTACGACCCGCCCGAGCTGACCCCGGACCGGTGGGCGAGGGGAGGGCGTCGCCTCCTCGCCAAGATGGTCGCGGAGTTCGCCTATGAGGAGATCATCCAGCCCGTCCCGGCCGGACCGAGCGGCGAAGGCGGGTCGCGGAGCTACAGCCTCTCCCTCGACGCCGAGGGCCGGGGGTGCCTGCACTTCCGCGCCCGCCGCGGCTCGTACGGCAGTTGGTACGTCGACCCGGCGAGCCTGGCCCTGGCCGAGGGCGACGGCCCGCCGCTCCCCTTCAACGACCCCCTCCGATTCCTGGCCCGGGCCCGCCGCACCCTGGGAATCGACGGCGCCACGCTCGGCCACCTCATCCGCGAGCTGACCGTCACGCTCTCCGCCGACGCCCGGCTCGACCAGACCGCCCTCACCGCGGCGCAGCTCGCCGACCTCGACTACGCCGAACTCGAAGGGCATCAGACCGGCCACCCCTGGCTCGTGCTCAACAAGGGCCGCATCGGATTCTCCGCGAGCGACACCGCCCAATGGGCGCCCGAGTCCCGCCGCACCACGCGGCTTCCCTGGATCGCGGTGCACGCCGACCTCGCCGCCTACCGAGGCGTCGCCGGCCTGGCGACCGCGGAGGAGCTGTACACACGTGAACTCCCCTCCGCCACCCGGGAAGCCTTCGCGGACATACTCAGGGCACGCGGACTCGACCCGCACGCCTACCTCTACTTGCCGGTGCATCCCTGGCAATGGGACGACATCGTCCTGCCCCTCTTCGCCCCTTCCGTGGCCGCGGGAAAGATCGTCCCGCTGGCCGCCGACAGCGATCTGCGGTTGCCCCAGCAGTCCATCCGTACGTTCCTGAACCTGTCCCGCCCCGATCGGCACACCGTCAAGCTGCCGCTGTCGGTGCTCAACACCCTGGTGTGGCGCGGGCTCCCCACCGAACGCACCCTGGCCGCCCCCGCCGTCACCGCCTGGATGCACGCCGTGCGCGACGCAGACCCCTTCCTGCGGGACGAATGCCGGGTGATCCTGCTCGGCGAGGTCGCGTCGGTGACCGTCGAGCACCCGCTGTACGATGGGCTTCCCGAGGCCCCTTACCAGTACAAGGAACTGCTCGGAGCCATCTGGCGCGAGCCGATCACCCGGTATCTCGCTCCCGGCGAGCGCGCCCGCACCCTCGCCTCCTTACTGCAGACCGACCCGCAAGGCAGGGCCTTCGTCGCCGAGCTCGTCGAGCGCTCGCGGCTTGCCCCCGAGGTGTGGCTGCGGCGCCTCTTCGCCGCGCTGCTCCCTCCGCTCCTGCAATTCCTGTACCGGTACGGCACCGTGTTCTCCCCGCACGGGGAGAACGCCATCGTCGTCTTCGACGACAGGGACGTGCCCGTCCGGCTCGCGGTCAAGGACTTCGTCGACGACGTCAACGTCAGTGCCGAGGCGCTTCCGGAGCACGCCTCGATGCCGGACGACGTGCGGGACGTACTGCTCACCGAACGGCCCGATTTCCTCACGCAGTTCATCCACTCGGGGCTCTTCGTAGGCGTCTTCCGCTATCTTGCCCCGCTGTGCCACGCGCAGCTCGGCATCCCGGAGACCGAATTCTGGGACCTCGTACGTGCCGAGATCCTCCGCCATCAGGCCCGCGCCCCGCAGCTCAGGGAGCGATACGACATGTTCGACCTGCTCACCCCCCGCATCGAGCGGCTCTGTCTCAACCGGAACAGGCTTCACCTCGACGGGTACCGGGACCGCCCCGAGCGCCCGCACGCCGCCGTGCACGGCAGCGTGCCCAACCCCCTCCACCGGCCTTGATCGAGGGATTGTCAGTGGAGACCCGTAGGGTGGTCGCGCTATGACAAAGCCCTCCCTTCCCGAGCTCCTGCACGCCGCCGTCACCGCCGTCGGCGGCACGGAGCGCCCTGGCCAGGTGACGATGGCCGAGACCGTCGCCGAGGCGATCGACGACGGCTCCCACCTCCTGATCCAGGCCGGTACCGGCACGGGCAAGTCCCTCGGCTATCTGGTGCCCGCCCTCGCGCACGGCGAGCGCGTGGTGGTCGCGACCGCCACGCTGGCGCTCCAGCGCCAGCTCGTGGAGCGTGACCTGCCGCGGACGGTCGACGCGCTGCATCCCCTGCTGCGCCGCCGCCCCCAGTTCGCCATGCTCAAGGGCCGCTCGAACTACCTGTGCCTGCACCGCCTCCACGAAGGCGTGCCGCAGGAAGAGGAGGAGGGTCCCGGGCTCTTCGACCAGTTCGAGGCGGCCGCCCCGACCAGCAGGCTCGGCCAGGACCTGCTGCGGATGCGCGACTGGGCGGACGAAACGGAGACCGGCGACCGGGACGACCTCACTCCCGGCGTCTCCGACCGCGCCTGGTCCCAGGTATCCGTCTCCTCCAGGGAGTGCCTGGGAGCGTCGAAGTGCGCGTACGGAGCGGAGTGCTTCGCCGAGGCGGCGCGTGAGCGGGCCAAGCTCTCCGAGGTCGTGGTCACCAACCACGCCCTCCTCGCGATCGATGCCATCGAGGGCGCTCCCGTCCTTCCGCAGCACGAAGTGCTGATCGTGGACGAGGCCCATGAGCTGGTCTCCAGGGTCACCGGTGTCGCCACCGGCGAGCTCACCCCGGGCCAGGTCAGCCGCGCGGTGCGCCGCGCAGCCAAGCTCGTCAACGAGAAGGCGGCCGATCAGCTCCAGACCGCCTCCGAAGGCTTCGAGCGCGTGATGGAGCTGGCCCTGCCCGGCCGCCTGGAGGAGGTTCCGGAGGACCTCGGGTATGCCCTGATGGCCCTGCGTGACGCCGCCCGGACGGTCATCTCGGCGCTCGGCTCCACCCGCGACAAGTCGGTCCAGGACGAGGACGCCGTACGCAAGCAGGCCCTCGCCTCCGTCGAGTCGATCCACGACGTGGCGGAACGCATTTCGAACGGCTCCGAGTGGGACGTCGTCTGGTACGAGCGTCATGATCGCTTCGGAGCCTCCCTGCGGGTGGCGCCCATGTCCGTGTCGGGGCTGCTCCGCGAGAAGCTCTTCAGCGACCGCTCCGTGGTCCTGACGTCCGCCACCCTCAAGCTCGGCGGCGACTTCAACGGCGTGGGAGCGTCGCTGGGCCTCTCTCCCGAGGGCACCGAGTCCGAGGACGCCCCGGCCTGGAAGGGCCTGGACGTCGGCTCGCCCTTCGACTACCGCAAGCAGGGGATCCTGTACGTGGCCCAGCACCTGGCCCGGCCGGGCCGTGAGGGCACGCGCAGCGACATGATCGACGAGCTGGCCGAACTGATCGAGGCGGCAGGCGGGCGCACGCTCGGTCTGTTCTCGTCCATGCGTGCCGCCCAGAACGCCGCGGAGGAGCTGCGCGGCCGCCTGGACATGCCCATCCTGTTGCAGGGCGAGGAGACGCTGGGCGAGCTGATCAAGAACTTCGCGGCGGATCCGCAGACCTGCCTGTTCGGGACGCTTTCCCTGTGGCAGGGGGTCGATGTGCCGGGCGCCAGCTGCCAGTTGGTGGTCATGGACAAGATCCCTTTCCCGCGTCCCGACGACCCGCTGATGAGCGCACGCCAGAAGGCGGTGGACGACAACGGCGGGAATGGCTTCATGGCCATCGCCGCGACGCATGCGGCGCTCCTGATGGCGCAGGGCGCGGGGCGCCTCGTGCGGGCCTCCGCGGACCGGGGCGTCGTCGCCGTCCTGGACCCCCGGCTCGCCACGGCGCGCTACGGCAGCTATCTGAAGGCTTCACTGCCGGACTTCTGGTACACGACGGACCGTAATCAGGCGCGCCGCTCCCTGGCCGCGATCGACGCGGCGGCCAAGGCCACGGTCACGATCAAGGACGCCGACAAGGGCGAGGCCGACAAGGGCGACGCCGGCGAGGAGTAGCGGAGGAGCGGCCCGCGCGTACGGCCTCCGGACGCAGCGGGGCCCCGGAACCGGCGCAGTTGGTTCCGGGGCCCGGTCGGGGGCGGAGGCTCACACCCGCCGCAGCACCGCCACCACCTTGCCGAGGATCGTCGCCTCGTCACCGGGGATGGGCTGATACGCGGAGTTGTGAGGCAGCAGCCATACGTGCCCGTCTTCGCGCTTGAACCGCTTGACCGTCGCCTCGCCGTCGAGCATGGCGGCGACGATGTCGCCGTTCTCCGCGACGGGCTGGCGGCGGACCGTCACCCAGTCCCCGTCACAGATCGCGGCCTCGATCATGGAGTCGCCGACGACCTTGAGGACGAAGAGCTCACCGTCACCGACGAGCTGCCGGGGGAGCGGGAAGACGTCTTCGACCGACTCCTCGGCGAGGATCGGACCACCGGCCGCGATGCGGCCGACCAGCGGGACGTACGAAGCGGCGGGCTTGCCCGCCGTGTCGGTGGGCTGGCTGCTCGGCTGGTCCGAGCCGCGCACCTCGTACGCCCGGGGGCGGTGCGGGTCGCGGCGCAGGAAACCCTTGCGCTCCAGGGCCATCAGCTGGTGGGCGACCGACGACGTGCTGGAGAGGCCCACCGCCTGGCCGATCTCGCGCATCGACGGCGGGTAACCGCGCCGCTGCACCGAGTCCCGGATGACCTCGATGACACGGCGCTGCCGGTCGGTGAGGCCCGAGCTGTCTGCGCGGATTCCTGGAGGTCGGCCCGGTAGGGAGCGAGTGGGCTTGGCGCCCTCCTGGTTCGTGTCTGCGTCACTCATGGCATGCACCGGCTCGAGTCGGCTCTGGCGGTCCTGAGCAGTGATGGTGGCACTGTCTGCGGTGGTGGTCACGTCGGTCGGCCCCTCTCGAGAATGTTCTCCCTAGTTAGCCAACGGTAGTTGCTTTCGAAAGGTTGCGCCAAACACACGTTCGAGTGAAAAATCGCAGAAGGTCTGCCGTGATCATGCGCCTGGGTGTATGGCTAACGTTCGAGCCGAATGGCATTTCGGTTGATTACGGTACGCTTCACCGCCGGGATCGCGGCCCCCTCGGTGGGGCTCCCATACTGCCACTCGCCGCTCGGTCGATCCCGTACCGCCCCCCTTCCTGTGGGTCGCGCGAGGCGGGCTCGTAACCTTCACGACGTGTCGTGGGCGCGCGACACGCGATGGGGCCGGATTTACGGCCAAACCCCAGATCTAGTGGTTGGATTGCAACCACGGCCCAGAAGTTGTGGTCCCCGGTCTTTTCAGTCCCCGGGCATCGCCTATGCTTGGGGCTGCTTCGAGGGCCTCATGGGCCCGGTGAGGCCTACGAGTCGTGTCTTGAAGGAGGGTTGGGAGTTTCATGCACTGCCCCTTCTGCAGGCACCCCGACAGTCGCGTGGTCGACAGCAGGACCACCGATGACGGCACGTCGATCCGCAGGCGGCGTCAGTGCCCCGACTGCTCCCGTCGTTTCACGACGGTGGAGACGTGTTCGCTGATGGTGGTCAAGCGCAGCGGCGTGACCGAGCCTTTCAGCCGTACGAAGGTGATCAACGGCGTACGCAAGGCGTGCCAGGGGCGGCCGGTGACCGAGGACGCGCTCGCGCTGCTCGGCCAGCGGGTCGAGGAAGCGGTGCGGGCCACCGGGAGTGCCGAGCTGACCACGCATGACGTGGGTCTGGCCATACTCGGTCCGCTGCAGGAGCTGGACCTCGTGGCCTACCTGCGCTTCGCGTCCGTGTACCGGGCGTTCGACTCGCTCGACGATTTCGAGGCTGCCGTCGGGGAGCTGAGGGACCAGCGGGACAAGCGGCTCGACGAAGAGCCGCAGGGCGCCGGCGGGGAGCCCGGCGTGAACGACTGCGGGCCCGGAGGGACTGCCGAAGTCCCGGTGCCCGCCACTGCCGCCGACTGACCGGCCAACGGCCGACGGCGACACACACAGACCTGTTGCGGATGCCCTTGCGGCTTCCGCGGCACCAGACAACACCGTGTCACGGGAACATCGTGGCACTTCAGGGCGTTTTAGCCTGATACAGGGAGGCGGCATGACCGAGACGACGAGCGGCCCGGCGCGAGGTTCCCGAGCCAAGGGATCCAAGGCCAGCAAGGGTCTGCGTATCGAGCGCATCCATACGACGCCCGGCGTGCATCCGTACGACGAGGTGGTCTGGGAGCGCCGAGACGTCGTCATGACCAACTGGCGCGACGGCTCGGTCAACTTCGAGCAGCGTGGCGTCGAGTTCCCCGACTTCTGGTCGGTGAACGCGGTCAACATCGTCACCAGCAAGTACTTCCGCGGGGCCGTTGGCACCCCGCAGCGCGAGACCGGCCTCAAGCAGCTGATCGACCGCATCGTGAAGACCTACCGCAAGGCCGGCGAGGACTACAGCTACTTCGCCTCGCCCGCCGACGCCGAGATCTTCGAGCACGAACTGGCGTACGCCCTCCTGCACCAGATCTTCAGCTTCAACTCCCCGGTCTGGTTCAACGTCGGCACGCCCCAGCCGCAGCAGGTCTCCGCCTGCTTCATCCTGGCCGTGGACGACTCCATGGACTCGATCCTGGACTGGTACAAGGAAGAGGGGATGATCTTCAAGGGCGGCTCCGGCGCCGGCCTGAACCTGTCCCGTATCCGTTCTTCCAAGGAGCTCCTCTCCTCCGGCGGCAATGCCTCGGGACCGGTCTCCTTCATGCGCGGTGCCGACGCGTCCGCAGGAACGATCAAGTCGGGCGGCGCCACGCGCCGCGCGGCCAAGATGGTCATCCTCGACGTCGACCACCCCGACATCGAGGGCTTCATCGAGACCAAGGTGAAGGAAGAGGAGAAGATCCGCGCCCTGCGCGACGCGGGCTTCGACATGGACCTGGGCGGCGACGACATCACGTCCGTCCAGTACCAGAACGCCAACAACTCGGTCCGCGTGAACGACACGTTCATGAAGGCGGTCGAGAAGGGCGGCAAGTTCGGCCTCACCTCCCGCATGACGGGCGACGTCATCGAGGAGGTCGACGCCAAGTCGCTCTTCCGCAAGATGGCCGAGGCCGCCTGGGCCTGCGCCGACCCCGGCATCCAGTACGACGACACCATCAACGCCTGGCACACCTGCCCGGAGTCCGGCCGGATCAACGGCTCGAACCCGTGCAGCGAGTACATGCACCTGGACAACACGTCCTGCAACCTCGCCTCGCTGAACCTGATGAAGTTCCTGAAGGACGACGGCCTGGGCAACCAGTCCTTCGAGGTCGAGCGCTTCGCGAAGGTCGTCGAGCTCGTCATCACGGCGATGGACATCTCCATCTGCTTCGCGGACTTCCCGACGCAGAAGATCGGCGAGAACACCCGCGCCTTCCGCCAGCTCGGCATCGGCTACGCCAACCTCGGCGCCCTGCTGATGGCGACCGGCCACGCCTACGACTCGGACGGCGGCCGCGCGCTCGCCGGTGCCATCACCTCCCTGATGACCGGCACCTCGTACAAGCGCTCCGCCGAGCTCGCCGCGGTCGTCGGCCCGTACGACGGGTACGCCAAGAACGCCACGCCGCACAAGCGCGTCATGAAGCAGCACGCCGACGCCAATGGCGCGGCCGTCCGTATGGACGACCTGGACACGCCGGTCTGGGCCGCCGCCACGGAGGCCTGGCAGGACGTGCTCCGCCTCGGCGAGAAGAACGGTTTCCGTAACTCCCAGGCGTCGGTCATCGCCCCGACCGGCACCATCGGTCTCGCGATGTCCTGCGACACCACCGGCCTCGAGCCGGACCTCGCCCTGGTCAAGTTCAAGAAGCTCGTCGGCGGCGGCTCGATGCAGATCGTCAACGGCACCGTGCCGCAGGCCCTGCGCCGCCTGGGCTACCAGGAGGAGCAGATCGAGGCGATCGTCGCCCACATCGCCGAGAACGGCAATGTGATCGACGCCCCGAGCCTGAAGACCGAGCACTACGAGGTCTTCGACTGCGCGATGGGCGAGCGTTCCATCTCCGCGATGGGCCACGTCCGCATGATGGCGGCCATCCAGCCGTGGATCTCCGGCGCGCTCTCCAAGACGGTCAACCTCCCGGAGACCGCCACCGTCGAGGACGTCGAAGAGGTCTACTACGAGGCGTGGAAGATGGGCGTCAAGGCGCTCGCCATCTACCGCGACAACTGCAAGGTCGGCCAGCCCCTCTCCGCCAAGAAGAAGGAGCAGGAGAAGGCCGAGGTCACCGAGAAGACCGAGGCGACGATCCGCGAGGCCGTCGAGAAGGTCGTCGAGTACCGCCCCGTCCGCAAGCGCCTGCCCAAGGGCCGCCCGGGGATCACCACCTCCTTCACCGTGGGTGGCGCCGAGGGCTACATGACCGCCAACTCCTACCCGGACGACGGTCTGGGCGAGGTCTTCCTGAAGATGTCCAAGCAGGGTTCGACCCTCGCGGGCATGATGGACGCCTTCTCGATCGCCGTCTCCGTGGGCCTGCAGTACGGCGTCCCGCTGGAGACGTACGTCTCGAAGTTCACGAACATGCGCTTCGAGCCGGCCGGCATGACGGACGACCCGGACGTGCGGATGGCGCAGTCGATCGTCGACTACATCTTCCGCCGCCTGGCGCTGGACTTCCTGCCCTTCGAGACGCGCTCCGCGCTCGGCATCCACTCGGCCGAGGAGCGTCAGCGTCACCTGGACACCGGTTCGTACGAGCCGTCCCTGGACGGCGCCGACCTGGCCGACGACCTGGCCGGTTCCGCCCCGCAGCAGGCCGAGCCCCTGAAGGCGGTCGCCGCTCCGAGGACCGAGGCGGAGAAGCCCGCTCCGCAGCAGGCGCACACCAGCGCCGAGCTCGTCGAGATGCAGCTGGGCATCCAGGCCGACGCGCCGCTGTGCTTCTCCTGCGGGACGAAGATGCAGCGGGCCGGCTCCTGCTACATCTGCGAGGGCTGCGGCTCGACCAGCGGTTGCAGCTGAGCGGTCGTAGCTGACCCCGGCAGTTGCCGGGAGTTCCTGGCTCCGGCCGGGAGCGACGCCTGATCGCCAGGGCGGTGGTGCCGAGACATCGGCACCACCGCCCTTGGCGTTTCCCGCGGCGCGAAGACCCGCGAGCCGTGTCCGGGCGCCGTTCTCAGATCGCGGTGCCCATCGCCGCAGCAAAGGACGTCGGGTCGGCGTCGAATCCGCGGACGATCTCGCGGAAGGACCACGCGCCCGTTTCGTTCCGGGTGAACTCGGCGATCGTCGCGGCCGTGGAACCGGCGACCGCGGAGAGGTCGCTCAGCGCCAGATCGGTGTGTCCCGTGCGGATGCGCACCGCGGTGTTCGGGATGTCGCCGAAGACCTTCTCGCCCTCATGGGTGTGAGGCTGTATGGCCACACCGACCACCACGCGCGCGTACGCGGCCGCGAGCCGGTCGAGCTCCAGGGTCATGACCTCGTCGAAGCCGAAGCCCTGACCTGTCTTGCTGTCCCTGTTGAGGGTGATCGTCCCGTCGGGGGCGCGGCTGTCGAAGTGCACCAGGTACACGGGGCTGTCGTAGGGAGCGTCCGCCAAGTACGTCGCGGCGATGATGTCGAGATCGTGCGGCGGCGATCCGACGGGGCTCGGATCCCACTTGAGCCCCACCTCGACCTTCTTGATCCCCTTGCTGACACTGCTCACAGAGTCCCCTCCTCGTGTCCCGGCTGACGCTGTCGCTCCAGACATGTCCACATGTCCGCACGGCATGCCCTACGGACACGCTACGACGTGTGACTGACATCTCTGAAGTTTCCGAGTGCGCAGGGCCGTTGAGGCCGCCGGCGGCATTCCCGGTGGCGCGCGTGCCCGGGCGCGTAGATCATTGGCGTCATGACGTGGAACGGGGAAGAACTGGACATCGAGGCCTACTTGGCCCGGCTCGGGCATGAGGGGGAAGTGAAGCCCGACTTCGACACGCTCCGTGCGCTGCACCGGGCGCATGTGGCGTCGATCCCCTTCGAGAACCTGGAGATGATGCTGGGGCGGCCCGTGCCGCTGGACCTGGCGGCGTTGCAGGACAAGCTGGTGCGGCGGCGCAGGGGCGGCTACTGCTACGAGCAGAATCTGCTGTTCGCGGCGGCCCTGGAGCGGATCGGCTTCACCGTCAGGGGGCTCGGCGCCCGGGTCAGGGCGGGTGCCTCGTCGCGGCGCGCGGTGACGCACATGCTCCTGAACGTGGAGGCGGACGGGCGGCAGTGGCACTGTGACGTCGGTTTCGGCGCCGAAGGGCTGCTCGAACCGATCCCCTTGGGGGAGGGCGACGGTGACGTACGACAAGACGTACGACAAGACGTACGACAAGACGTACGACAAGACGTACGACAAGGAGAGTGGCGGTTCGGGATCGTCCAGGAAGCAAACGGGGCACGCGTGTTGCGGACCGAGCACGCGGACGGCTGGTTCGATCTCTACGAGTACACGCTGGAAGAACGCCTTCCCGTCGACTACGTAGTGATGAACCACTACACGTCGACCCACCCCAAGTCATCGTTCATCCGCCGCCCGGTGATCCAGCGGGCCGCGCCGGATGTGCGCCGGACCCTGGTCGGCGAGCGCCTGACGGTGACCCGTCCGGACGGCACATCGGACGAACGTGACGTATCCGCCCATGAGTTGGGCAATGTGCTCGTCCAGGAGTTCGGTATCGAACTGAACGCCGATGACG
The DNA here is from genome assembly GCF_050270335.1 of Streptomyces sp. NPDC059900. NCBI lineage: Bacteria > Bacillati > Actinomycetota > Actinomycetes > Kitasatosporales > Streptomycetaceae > Streptomyces > Streptomyces sp. NPDC059900. Next base: position 56,561 of record NZ_JBNNJZ010000005.1, on the reverse strand, counting down.
GCGCCGAGCTGATCCGGGTGCACTACGCCGGAGCATGACCCCGGCCACGTCCGGCGCCGTACGATGGCGCGGTGCTGGTCAAGTGGATTCGCTGCACCGTGGTGGACCGACGGGGGTTCGAGCGGGGGCAGCGAAAGTGGGCGGGGCTTCTGGGGGAGCCGGGGTTCCGGGGACAGGGCGGAGGGTGGAGCCGTGAGCGGCCGGGCGTGGCGCATGTCTTCGCCTTCTGGGAGAGCCGGGCTTTCTACGACTCCTTCATGGCACGCTCCCACGACCGGCTGGCCGCCGCGCAGTCGGGCACCTTCAAGGACATCCAGAGCAAGCTCTTCGTCCACCGTTTCGACGTGAAGACGGGCTTCGAGCCCCGTTTCGCGGACGCCGACGTGGTGCGCGTGGCGCACTGCCGGGTCCGTGAGGCGCGGGTGGAGCACTTCGCACTGATGCAGGAGAAGGTCTGGAACCCGGCGATGGCGGGCTCCCCGGGCATGGTGCGCGGTCTCTTCGGGGAGGCGCCGGGGCACGAGTTCCTCGTCCTTTCGATGTGGCTGTCGGCCGCCGAGCACGGCAAATACCGCAGGGAGCGGGTGGAGCGCCTTTCACTGCGTGCCCAGACGGAGGCCGATGTCGCGGCGCTGGCCGGTGACATCGTGGAACTGGAGCCGTCGTGGACGGTGTGACGGCGCGCGGGCCGAAGCGGGTGTCCGTCCTTTGCGCCGGATGGAGCCGGGGCGGCTGACCGGTTGGGCCGTCCGGCAGCGGCCGATCTAGGGTTTCCCCATGGCACGTCCGCAGCGCATCTTCCTTGTCCGGCACGGCGAGTCGGCCGGAAACGCCGACGACACCGTGTACGAACGCGAACCCGACCACGCGCTGGCGCTCACCGAGAAGGGGTGGCGGCAGGCGGACGAGACGGGCGAGCAGCTACGGGGCGCCGTCGGCCTGGAGCGGGTCAGCGTGTACGTCTCGCCCTACCGGCGGACCCACGAGACCTTCCGGGCCCTGCGGCTCGATCCCGAGCTCGTACGGGTGCGCGAGGAGCCGCGGCTTCGGGAGCAGGACTGGGGAAACTGGCAGGACCGGGACGACGTCAGGCTTCAGAAGGCCTACCGCGACGCGTACGGACACTTCTTCTACCGCTTCGCCCAGGGTGAGTCGGGGGCCGACGTGTACGACAGGGTGGGCGCGTTCCTGGAGAGCCTGTACCGGAGCTTCGAGGCCCCGGACCATCCGCCGAACGTCCTCCTCGTCACCCACGGCCTGACCATGCGGCTGTTCTGCATGCGCTGGTTCCACTGGTCGGTGGCGGAGTTCGAGTCGCTGTCGAACCCCGGGAACGGCGAGATGCGGACCCTGGTGCTCGGCGACGACGGCAAATACACGCTGGATCGGCCGTTCGAACGCTGGCGCGAACCGGAACCGTACGGTGTCACCGGATAGAGTGGGAAAGCGATGACCGCTGACTTCTCTCCCGAACGGCGCCTGGCCCGCGCTCTGGCCAGCCTGCGTGGACTGGCGGTGGGAGACGCGCTGGGCTCTCAGTTCTTCGTGCCCGCGAACTACCCGCTCCTGAAGCGCCGGGAAGCGCCCCCTGGCCCCTGGCAGTGGACCGACGACACCGAGATGGCCTGCTCCGTGTTCGCGATCCTGGTCCGGCACGACCGGATCGACCAGGACGCGCTCGCCCTCTCCTTCGCCGAGCACCACGACTTCGACCGCGGCTACGGCCCCGCCGTGAACCGCCTGCTCAGGCTGGTCCGGGAGGGCGGGGACTGGCGGGAGCTGGCCTCCGCGCTGTTCAAGGGGCAGGGCTCCTGGGGGAACGGCGCCGCCATGCGGATCGCCCCCCTCGGTGCCTGGTACGCGGACGACCCGGAGCAGGCGACACACCAGGCGGAGATTTCCGCCTACCCCACCCACCAGCACCGTGAGGCGGTCGTGGGGGCCATGGCGGTGGCTGCCGCCGCCGCACTGGCCGCCGACCCCGCGGGGCCGCCCGCCCCGAAGGCGCTGCTCGACGGCGTCATCGACCTCGTGCCCCGCAGTGCCGTCGGGGCCGGGCTGCGCCGGGCGCGGGACATGCTCGACTACGGGGACGCGGCGACGGTGGCCGCGGTGCTGGGCTGTGGCCGCCGTACGACCGCGCATGACACGGTGCCGTTCGCCCTGTGGTCGGCTGCCCGTGGCCTCGGCGCTTTCGAGCGGGCCATCTGGTCCACCGCCCAAGTGGGCGGCGACATGGACACGACCTGCGCCATCGTGGGCGGAGTGGTTGCTTCCGGCGAGGGCGGCGCGCCCTCGGGGGAGTGGCTGGAGCAGACCGAGGCGCTGCCCGGTTGGGTGCCGGTGGCTGCGGGCTGACGTCGGGGCCGGTCTCCCCGTGGGACTGTCACGGTCATGCCACAGCCTTGCCGAGGCGGGAGCCGTCGTCGGCCGCGCGGCTACTCTTGCCGCAGGCCGCCAGTTGATCATGACTTGCGTGTCCTCAACGAGATGCCGGTCGCCCGGCGGCCCCGCCACGCGTGCGTGCCGTCTGCTGCATGTGCGGACCGGCCGGGAGGGGGTCCCGTGTCCGATACACCGTCCACGCCTGAGCCATCAGCCGCAGATGTGGGAGATCCACCAAGGAAGCCGAGAGCACCGAGAGAGCCAGGGGAGCCGGGGGAGCCGGGTAGACCCACAGGCCCGGGAAGACCCGGAGAGCCCGAGGATGCCGTGCCGGGCCCGCGTGCCGTGGCGAGGCACCCCGCGCCTCCTGCCGACTGGGCGTACCCGGCGGGCAAGCCGGAGCCCCTGCTGGCCGATCTGAGGGCCGATGAGCCCGCTCCGATCCGGACGGGCACGCTCGGCGCGGTACTCGCGACCGGTCTGCTGAGCATGCTGCTGCTCGGCGACGGGCTCGCGCTCAATCTGCTGATCGTCGCCCTGCCGGCCGCACTCGCCGCGTACTTCGCCGCCGAGCAGGCCGGACGCAGGCCGCGCCCCTGGACGCTGGTCTGGGCGATCGGCGGCCTCGGGCTGCTGGCGGTGCCCGCCCTGCGGGACGCAGCCTGGCCCTCGTTCCTCGCCGTCGTCTCCGCCGTCGCGCTCGGCTCACTCGCCCTGCACGGCTGCCGCACCTGGCCCGGCGTGCTCATCGGCCCGATCGGGCTGTTCGAAGCGGTGGTCTCGGGGCTCGGCTGGGGCTGGCAGGGGGTGCGCAGTCGCGCGAGCGGGTCCAGGAGCGGGCCCGTTCTGCGGGCGGTGGTGGTGACCGCCGTACTGCTGCTGGTCTTCGGGGCGCTGTTCGCCGGGGCCGATGCCGCGTTCGCGGGGCTGCTGGGCGATCTGCTGCCCGACGCCTCCGTGGGCGAGGGGCCGTGGCGCCTGCTGCTCTTCGCGGCCGGTGTCGTCGGAGCGCTCGCGGCGGCGCGCACCGCTGCCGCGCCCGTGCGCTGGGACCGGCTCGTCGTGGGTCCCGGCCGGGAGCGGAGCCGCGTCGAGTGGGCGCTGCCGCTGGTCGTCCTGAACCTGCTGTTCGCGGCGTTCAACGCGGTGCAGCTGGCCGTGCTCTTCGGCGGCTACGACGCGGTCCTCGACAAGACCGGCCTCTCGTACTCCCAGTACGCGCGCCAGGGCTTCTGGCAACTGCTGCTCGCCACGCTGCTCACCCTGGTCGTCATCGTGCTCGCCCTGCGCTGGGCGCCGCGTGGCGGGGCTCGCGACCGCGGACTGGTGCGGGCCGTGCTCGGCACGCTCTGCGCTCTCACGCTCGTCGTCGTGGCGTCGGCGGTGCGACGCATGGACATGTACGTCGACGCGTACGGTCTGACCCGGCTTCGGGTGTCCGTCGTGGCCGTGGAGCTCTGGCTCGGCCTGGTCGTCGTGCTGATCATGGCGGCGGGGGTGTGGGGCGCGCGCTGGCTGCCGCGAGCCGTTGCCGCGAGCGCCGCGGCCGGGGTGCTGGCCTTCGGGCTCCTGTCGCCCGACGGCCTCGTGGCCGAGCGCAATGTCCAGCGCTACGAGGACGCCGGGAAGTTCGACCTGGAGTACGCGCGCGGCCTTTCCGCCGATGCCGCTGTGGCCATCGACGAGCTGCCGGAGCCGCTGCGCTCCTGCGCTCTCGAGGGCATCGCGAACAGCCTCGGGTCCGAGCCCGACCCCTGGTACGCCACGAGCCTGGGCGAGGCACGCGCCAGGGAGATCATCAAGGAACGGCCGCCGACGGTCGCCCCGGGGGACTGCGAAAGTTCCGACCGGGAGGTCTCGTACCGCTGAGATCGCCTTGCCGGGTCGGCGGCCCCACGAGGCCGCCGACCCGACACGTACGACACCCCCGTCAGCCGCCCGCGGGGCCCGCCGCGCTCGCCGTACCGGCCAGTGCGTCCATGTCGCTCTTGCGCACCCGGACCAGCACCACGGCGGTGACCAGCGCGAGCAGAGCCATGGCGACGGCCGGTATGAAGGCCGTGGAGATCCCCTCGGACAGCACTTCGTGTCCCCAGGGCGGCGGCAGCTCGCCGGTCTTGGCGAAGGCGGCCTTCTGTTCCGGCGACGCGTTCGCCATGAAGTCGGCCATCTGCTCCTTGCCCTCGTCCCGGCTGGCCGTGCCGAAGACCGTGGTCAGGATGGAGAGGCCGAGCGAACCGCCCACCTGCTGCGTCGCGTTGAGCAGGCCGGATGCGGCGCCCGCTTCGTGCGGGGCCACTCCGGAGACGGCCGTCAATGTAAGGGTCACGAAGTTCAGACCCATGCCGAAGCCGAACAGCAGCATCGGGCCGAGCACTCCGCCCACGTACGAGCTGTCCGGGCTGATGAGGGTCTGCCAGCTGAGCCCGACGGCGACGAGAGCCGAGCCGATCACCATGAACGGCTTGGGGCCGAGGACCGGGAGCATCCGCTGGGAGATGCCCGCGCCCGCCACGATCGCGACCGTGACCGGCAGGAAGGCGAGGCCCGCTTCGATCGGTGTGTAGCCCAGTACGTTCTGGACGAAGAGCACGATGAAGAAGAACATGCCGAACATCGCCGCGGCCAGGCTCAGCATGATCACGTACGAGCCGGAGCGGTTCCGGTCGGCGAACATCTTCAGCGGAGTGATCGGTTCCTTCGCCCGGCTTTCGATGAGGGCGAAGGCAATGAGCAGCACGACGGCCGCGCCGAACGACGCCAGGGTGAGGTTGTCGCGCCAGCCCTCCTCGGCCGCCCGGATGAATCCGTAGACCAGGGAGGCCATGCCGAGGGTCGACGTGAGGGCGCCGGCGATGTCGAACCGGCCGGGGTGACGCTCGGACTCGCTGATGTAGAGCGGGGCGAGGAAGGCGATCAGGACGCCGATGGGTACGTTCACGAACAGCACCCAGCGCCAGTCGAGCCACTCCGTGAGCATGCCGCCCGCCAGCAGCCCGATGGCGCCGCCGCCCGCGGAGACGGCAGCGAAGACACCGAACGCGCGGTTGCGCTCGGGGCCTTCGGGGAACGTCGTGGTGATGAGTGCCAGGGAGGTGGGCGATGCGATCGCGCCACCCACGCCCTGCAGAGCCCGCGCGGCCAGCAACTGCCAGGGCTCCTGGGCGAATCCGCCGAGAAGCGAGGCGAGGGTGAAGACCAGGATGCCGGTCATGAAGACGCGGCGGCGGCCGAGGATGTCACCGGCACGGCCGCCGAGGAGCAGCAGCCCGCCGAAGGTGAGGGTGTACGCGCTGACGACCCAAGTGAGGTCGGTGGTCGAGAATTCGAGCGCGTCCTGAATGTGCGGGAGCGCGATGTTCACAATCGTCGCGTCGAGGACCACCATGAGTTGGCAGGCCGCGATGACGGTCAGGGCGATTCCGGGCCGGCTTCCTCTGCGTGCGGCGCCAGGCTTGTGATCTTGAGTTAATTGAGAGGTTGTCACTATGGGTCCCCCACAAGTGCGTTAGTGAACGGCACCGTTCACTGTCTCGTCAACGGTAGTGACTCCCCATCAGTGAACGCAACCGTTCACTGACACTGCCTCGATCGCCCAACGGAGAGATATCGATGGTTACTTCGCGCTGGAGCGCCGCCCCCGCTCCGACGGCCTCCCTGCGCCGGCGGGGCCCCGTCCTGGAACGGGCGATCCTCGAGGCCGCACTCGAGCAGCTCAGCACCGTCGGCTGGAACGGCCTGACGATGGAGGGTGTGGCCGCGGGCGCGCAGACCGGCAAGGCGGCGGTCTACCGTCGCTGGCCCTCCAAGGAGGACCTCGTCGTGGACGCCCTGCAAGCCGGTCTCCCGAAACTCGATTCCGCGCCGGACTGCGGCGGAGTCAGGGAGGATCTCCTCCAGCTGTGCCGCCAGATGCGTGAGGCGATGTACTCGCGGCCCGGATTCGCACTGCGCGCCGTGCTTCACGAGTGCGACACGGTCACTGCCGAGCGGTTCCACGCGGTGATCTTCGACGGAGTCATCGGGCCGAGCGTGGAGCTGATCAAAGAGGTCCTGCACCGCGGTGTCGAGCGCGGAGAGGTGCGCGCGGATGTCATGGACCCCTATGTGTGTGACGTTCTTCCGGCGATGATGATGTATCGCTCCAAGGTGTGCGGGAGCGAATGGGGGGACGAAGAGGTCACCGATCTGATCGATCGGGTCATGGTTCCGCTGCTTCGACGGTAGGCCTGGGTGTCGCGGGCGGCATGCGGCGGCGTACGCTGTCTGGCGCCATGCCGTACGAACCACCCACCCACACCGTCGAGCGCTCCCTTCGCGCTACCACCGGCGCGAAGATCGTTGCCGGTGTCGACGAAGTCGGGCGCGGAGCGTGGGCGGGACCGGTCACCGTCTGTGCGGCGATCACGGGACTGCGCAGGCCGCCCGACGGGCTCACCGACTCCAAGCTGATCACTCCCAAGCGGCGCACCACGCTCGCCGGGGAGCTGGAGAGCTGGGTCACGGCCTACGCCCTGGGGCACTCCTCGCCGGAGGAGATCGACGACATGGGGATGACCGCCGCGCTGCGGCTCGCCGCGGTGCGCGCCCTGGAGTCGCTGCCGGTGCGTCCGGACGCGGTGATCCTCGACGGGAAGCACGACTATCTCGGGGTTCCCTGGCAGGTTCGTACGGTGATCAAGGGCGACCAATCCTGTGTGGCCGTCGCTGCGGCGTCGGTGATCGCCAAGGTTCGGCGCGACAAAATGATGGCCGAACTGGGTATCGAACATGCAGACTTCGGTTTTGCGGCCAACGCCGGCTATCCGTCGCCGGTGCACAAGGCCGCGCTGGCGGAGCGGGGGCCCACCCCGTACCACCGGATGTCGTGGGCGTATCTTGATGCGCTGCCCCAGTGGCGGCACCTCAAGAAGGCCCGCAGCTGGGCGGATGGAGGCGTTCCGGAAATCGAGGGCCAGCTCGGCTTCGATTTCTGATGTTTCCGGCAGTTCCACTCGCACTCATGTGCCACCCGCCGATGCGACCCGCATCGGCATTTGACAGACAACAACGCCTGCCTCTCAGTCCCGAGGAGCCTCAGATTCACGAGAGTGCCCAGGGTCCCCGCGTGACCCCGGCCAGTGGCCGCATCACGCCGACCCCTCGCCCCGTACCCGGCCCGCGTCCCGCCGCTGTGCCGCGTCCAGGCCGACCGGGCCCCGCCCGGCCGACGCCGCCGGCGCAGCGCACGTCGCGTGAGCCGGCCGCAACGCCGCGGCCTTCGGCCCCGGCTGCTTCCGGATCTTCCGCCGTTCCCGCTGCTTCCACCGCGGGCTCCGCCACGGCCGACGGCGCTTCGGTGCCGCAGATCCAGCTGATCCCGGCTTCCGCCGAGGGGGCGCTCGACGCCGCCGAGGAAGCCGTCGACCTGCTGCTCGACTCGGGCCGTGCCCCGGGCGAGGTCCTGGTGATCACCACCGGTGACCCGCACCCGTGGGCCACGCACGAGCTGTCGTTCGGCGAAGCCTCCTACTGGGCCCAGCACGAGGCGGGTGACGACGTCTTCTACGCCGACGCCGCCGCCCTGAACCGTGCCGCGTCCCGTCCCGTGGTCGTCGTCGCCATCAACGGCGGCAGTGAGGAGACCGCGGTCGGCGCCCTGCCGACGGCGCTCACCCGGGCCGGAGTCCTGTTGATCGTCTGCGGTGACCCGCAGCGGATCAACGCGATGCTGGGCGCGGGCGTCTGACGTTCCTTGCTGTCCGACACCTGCGCCGCGGTGCTCCGGCTCCGACTGCCTGAAGTCTGATGCCGGGTGTCGGGTGCTGGGTGCTGGGTGCCCGAGCCGGGTGGTCGGGCAGGCTCGTGTCATGCGCGCGCGTGCGTGCCTACGTGCGTGCGTCGAGTGGCGTGCGACGCAGGCGGCGGCGTGCAACCGGCCCTGCCGGTGGCCCGCCTCGCGGCGTCATGTCTTGCGCGGCATCCCGGAGGGCGCTTCAGCGTGCCGCCGCCCGGCGCAGCACATCGGACGCCGCGCCGCCGGTGCGTGGTGGTGGAGGATCCGTTTCGGCGAAGGCCTCGGGGCGTGAGCCGGAGCTCGGCCGACGGCCTCCGCGGCCCTCGCCGAGCACCTGCCAGCCGTCACGGGTCAGCGTGATGTAGGCGCCGCACCGCAGGCCGTGCAGCGTGCACGCGTCCCGCAGCCCCCACATCCACGCCCCGTCCTCCTGCGTCCAACGCGCGTCGCCGTCGCGGCAGTAGAGCAGGACGGCGGTACGCACCGGGGTACGGCGGCGCAGGTCGTGCGGTATGACCCGGCGCAGCTGTGCGAGCAGCGCGTTACGGAAGACCCAGCCGTCCGCGGCGCTCGGCCGCCGGGTGAACGAAGCGCTCGCCCGGAGTCGCTCCTCCGGATCGAGCACCGCGACGACGGCTGTCGCGGGCGTCGGACGATGCCGGGCGTGCAGGCCGCTGACGACCTCACGCGGATTGCGCAGCAGGGGAATTCCCGCGGCTGACCACTCCGCGGGCTCGAGCATCCGGGCCAGTCGGTTGGCGGAGTCGGCGGACATCTCAGCCGACGTCGAGAAATCCGACATCGATGCCGCACCGGACGAAGAGAATCCGAAGGTCACGGTCCTCCCTTCGGCTACGCGCCCAGAGGGCGGGGTCGGACTGTGGAGCGCACCGCGGCACAGCCCTGCCGGACCACGGGGAGGCGCGCGGGGAGCGGTGCCAATTCTTCCCGTCGTACTGCCTTGCGGCAACGAGCAATTGGGTCCGCCGACCGGTATCTGACGATGCGCCACCTATATCCTTGCCCACGGCGCACCGCATTGACGCTTGGGTCAGCCTTGTACAGCCAGGACCAGCGGCAACACCCCCTCGGCCCCGGCCCGGCGGAGCATGCGAGCGGCCACCGCCAGGGTCCAGCCGCTGTCCGTCAGATCGTCGACGAGCAGAACGGGACCGCCCGCTTCCTGGAGCGCCGCGGCCAGCTCGGCGGGCACGGTCAGTGCTCCGTCGAGGGCGCGCAGACGCTGTGCGCTGTTGCTCCGCGGCACATGCGCCGTATCGGCTCCTGCGGCGTACTCGATGGAGCCGAGGAGCGGAAGACGGCCGATCTCGGCGATCCGCGCACCCAGGGTCTGGATCAGCCTCGGCCTGGTGTGCGAGGACATGGTCACGACGCCGGCCGGCCGCGGCTGCGCGTCGGCATGGCCCGAGGCCCAGCCGCCGGGGCCCTTCGCCCAGTCGGCGAGGACGCCGACCACGGCATTGGCCACGTCGTCGGGCACGGGGCCGTCAGGGGCCTGCGGGGCGAGCATCGGCCGGAGCCGGTTTCCCCATCCGATGTCCGAGAGCCTGCCCAGGGCCCGCCCCGGGGCGGCCTGCTCTCCCGCGGGGATACGTCCCTTGAGCTCGACGCCGACCGCGGCGAGCCCGGTCGGCCACATCTTCCGGGGCTCCACGTCGACACCCGCGCGGACCAGCTCGCCCCGTGCCGTGTCCAGCGCGCCGGAGGACACGGCGTCGGTGAAGCGCGCGCCCGCGCAGTTGTCGCACCGGCCGCAGGGCGCCGCTGCCTCGTCGTCCAGCTGCCGCCGCAAGAACTCCATGCGGCAGCCGGGAGTCGTGGCGTAATCACGCATCGCCTGCTGCTCGCTCTGCCGCTGCTTGGCGACCCAGGCATAGCGCTCGGCGTCGTACTCCCAGGGCATTCCCGTGGAGATCCAGCCGCCCTTGACGCGCCGGACCGCGCCGTCCACGTCGAGGACCTTGAGCATCGTCTCCAGGCGGGACCGGCGCAGTTCGACCAGTGGTTCCAGAGCGGGCAGCGACAGCGGCCGTCCCGCCTGCGCCAGCACGTCCAGCGTGCGCCGGACCTGCTCCTCGGGCGGGAAGGCGAGCGAGGCGAAGTAGTTCCAGATCGCCTCGTCCTCCTTGCCGGGAAGGAGCAGCACCTCCGCGTGATCGACGCCGCGGCCCGCACGACCGACCTGCTGGTAGTAGGCGATCGGGGACGAGGGCGAGCCGAGATGCACCACGAAGCCGAGATCCGGCTTGTCGAAGCCCATCCCCAGGGCGGAGGTGGCGACCAGGGCCTTCACGCGGTTGGCGAGCAGATCCTCCTCGGCCTGCTGGCGGTCCGCGTTCTCCGTCTTTCCGGTGTACGAGGCGACGGTGTGCCCGCACTGCCGCAAGAAGGCGGTGATCTCCTCGGCGGCCGCGACAGTGAGCGTATAGATGATTCCCGAGCCCGGCAGCTCGTCCAGGTGGTCGGCGAGCCAGGCCAAACGGTGCGCCGCGTTGGGCAGTTCCAGCACGCTCAGGCTCAGGCTCTCCCGGTCGAGAGGTCCGCGCAGCACGAGCGCGTCCGAGCTGCCGCCGGTGCCCAGCTGCTCGGCCACGTCGGCCGTCACGCGCGCGTTGGCCGTCGCGGTGGTGGCCAGGACGGGGACGCCCGGCGGCAGGTCGGCGAGCATGGTGCGCAGCCGTCGGTAGTCGGGCCGGAAGTCGTGGCCCCAGTCCGAGATGCAGTGCGCCTCGTCGACCACGAGCAGGCCGGTGGCCGCGGCGAGCTTGGGCAGGACCTGATCGCGGAAGTCCGGGTTGTTCAGTCGCTCCGGACTGACGAGCAGGACGTCCACGTCGCCGGAGGCCACCTCGGCCTGGATGGTCTCCCACTCCTCCGTGTTGGAGGAGTTGATCGTGCGGGCGCTGATTCCGGCCCGCGCGGCCGACTCCACCTGGTTGCGCATGAGCGCGAGCAGCGGGGAGACGATCACGGTGGGGCCACTGCCCCGCTCCCGCAGCAGCGCGGTCGCGACGAAGTACACGGCGGACTTGCCCCATCCCGTGCGCTGCACGACCAGCGCCCGGCGCTTGTCCGCGACCAGCGCTTCGATCGCGCGCCACTGGTCCTCGCGCAGTCGTGGACCGTCCGACGGCGGCACCTCGCCGTTCGCGGGCGCGGGGCCGCCGACGAGGCGGGCGAGTACGGCATCGGCCGCCGTGCGCAGCTCTTCGTTGCTCATGCCCCCATGCAACCCGATGGGTCTGACATTCGGCGAACGCGTCCGGCGGCTTGTGGATAACTCTTGGCGTGCCCCTGTCCGCAGTTATCCACAGGGCAAACCGGAATCCAGTGATCCGCGGGAGAGTCGGCGCATGGCGAACCACAGCGAACAAAACGACTCGATCGACCCCACCGACTCCACCGGGCTCGACTCCACCGGGCCCACTTCATCCACCGAGCCCACCGATGCCCCTGGCATCTCCGATTCCGTCGACGAGGCCATGGTCACCCTGCGCACTCCGGCTGAACTCGCGGACGCCTTGCCGTACTTGCTCGGGTTCCGGCCCGAGGAGAGCGTCGTCCTGATTGCTCTGCACGGCGAGCGGGGGCGGTTCGGCGGACGGGTGCGCCTCGGTATTCCCGGGCGCGCGGAGGACTGGCCGCCCATCGCGGAGCAGCTCGCCCAGTGCCTGGTGGGCGGCTGCGAGCGGCGCGGGGCCCGGCCCGACGGCATCGTCGCGTTCCTGTGCGCGGAGCCCGACGGCGCCGAAACAGGGCGGCAGGTCATGGAGCGCCTGCGCCCGCTGGCACAAGTGCTCCGCACCGCCTGCGGAAGCCTCGACGTCCCCGTGTTCGAGGTCGTGTGCATCTCCGCGGGCCATTTCTGGACCTACTGCTGCCCGAACGAGGAATGCTGCCCGCCGCAGGGCGTGCCGCTGCTGCGGCCCGGCACATCGGTGCTGGCCGCGGCGACGGCCTACGCCGGCACGCAGGTGGGCGTCACGCCGAGGGAGATCCGGGCGCGTCTGACGCCGTGGGAGTCCGCCGCCGTGCCCGACCAGCGGGCCGCTCTCGATGCGGCCGGCATGGAGATCGTGCGCCGGATCATGGAAGAGGGCGGGCACGCCGAGGTCGCCGCCGACACGCTCGACCTGGCCCGCAGGATCATGGGGCGCATGACGTCCGCACCCCCTGTCAGCGACAGGCTTGAGGCGGATCTGCAGGACGACGAACTCCTGGCGCACGACGAGGCCGCGGCGCTGATCCTCGGCCTGCAGAACCGCACGACGCGCGATCAGGCGGCGGAATGGATGGAGGGCGACGTCGCGGCAACGGCGCTGCGTCTCTGGAGGGCCCTGGCCCGCCGCTGCGTCGGAGGCTACGCAGAGCACGCCGCCGCACCTCTCTCCCTCGCGGGCTGGGTCGCCTGGTCCCTCGGTGACATCACAGAGGGGCAGGAAGCGCTGGACATGGCGCTGTGCGCCGACCCCGCCTATACCTTCGCGCAACTCCTGCACCATGCCTGCGCCGGCGACCTGGACCCCGAGCCGATCCGCCGCTGCTTGCGCAGGGAACGAACCGGACGTGACGCGAAGGAGTCCCGCACCGACCTGCCGCTCCCTGCGGAGCCCCCGGGCCCGGAGCCCGAGCCGGTGGGTGCCGCTCCACGCCGCCGCCGCCCCGCGCGCCCGAAGAGCGGCAACGGTGCCCGGTCCACCGAAAGGCCGGGCACCGGACCGCAGAACCGCCGCCGCACCATCCGCCGCGCAGCGAGGAACGACACGTGAACGCGGGGCTGCGTGACGCGGGACTCCGCACAGCGGGACTCCGCCGTCGGAGGACAGGCCGGACGGCTCGGCGGGGGAGAGGGGGTCGGAGTACTGGGGCGAGACGGCTGTCCGAGGAACTGCCGCACGCGGAAGTCGGGGGCCGGCCGGGTGGCTTCCCGGCCCCCGGGCGTGACTCCGGGCGGGGCCGGTCCGTTCACCTGAGTGGCGGTACCCGTGCCCGGATCGAGCCGCCGAACGACCTCCGACTCCCCGTAGCGCGGACAGCGCGGAAGAAGCCGCCTCATGCCCCGGCCCGCCCCGTTTCCCGTTTCCGGCGCTTCAGGTGTCTCCGGTGTCGCCGGTGGCTCCGGCAGAGAGGGGCCCCGGCGGCCCGCGTCGGCCCCACCGCGTCCGCCCGGTGGGCAGGCCCCGGCTCCCGCGCCGCGCCGCCCCGCTCAGCTGCCGCCCGCGCACGCCGCGCTGATCTGTGTCGCCATGCCCGCGCTCGCTATCTCCTCGGACCAGGGGCAGTTGACCGGCCGCGGACTCGAGGGCTTCTACCGCGCGGGGCGCAGGCTGCTCTCGCGCTGCGAAGTGCGGGTGGCGGGGCGCGAACCGATCGCCGTCCAGGCCCGGATGATCTCCGCCGACCGTGCCCGCTTCGTCGCGACGCTGCGTCCGTTCGCGGACGGCGGCCCGGATCCGGACGTGGTCGTCGAGCGGACCCGGTACGCGGACGGCACCGAGCAAATTCTCCTGCGCAGCGCCGCGGGCCGCCCCCTGCGGATGCCCGTGGAGGTGTCGCTCGGCACAGACCTGGCGGAGCTCGGCGCGGTCGCGTCCGGCAACGCCGGTCCCGAACTGGCCGCCAGTGTCCACGACTCGGGCATGCGCTGGTCCTCGCCCAAGGGCCACTGTGCGGTCACCGCGCACCCCGCGCCCGCGGATGCGCTGGCCTCCGCGGGGCTGCTGCGCTGGGAGGTGGAGCTGCCGCCGGGCGGCACCTGGAGCGTGGAGCTGCGGGTACGGCCGGAGGGGGCGGGCCCGGTGCGGGCGGTCGGGCACGGGGCGTCGCGCTCCCTTGCCACGGCACGGGCCGCGGGCGACGATCCCGGGGCCGGGGCCCTGCTGGACCGTTCCGTGGAGGATCTCCAGGCTCTGCTGCTGCGGGACCCCGAGCACCCGACCGACGTCCACCTGGCGGCGGGTGCGCCGTGGCGCTGCGGTCTCGCGCCGGCCGAGGCGCTCGCTGCCGCTCGGATGGCCTTGCCGCTGGGTACGCGGATCGCCGTGGGGACGTTGCGTATCCTCGGCCGCCGTCAGCTCGCGGGCAAGGGGCCACGGGCGGGCATGATCCCCGGGCCGTTGCGGAACACGGGACCGCATTTGCCTGCCGGCTGTACGGGGGTCGAAGCCACGCTGCTCTTTCCGGCGCTCCTGGCGGAGGCGTGGCGCTGGGGAATTCCGGAGCAGGAGACGGAGGAGTTGCTTCCGGCGGCCGAACGCTGTCTGCGGTGGCTGGTTGCGGCGACCGCCGACGGGGAACTCCTGGCGGACCCCTATCCCGGCGGTCCCGCGCGCTGCGAGACCCAGGCTCACGCCCACCGGGCCGCGCTGCTCGGCGCCGACCTGCTCGACGCGCACGGCCGACCGGGCGCCGGCGAGCTGCGGCGGTGTGCGGAGCGGCTGCGGGATGCCTTCAGGGAGAAGTTCTGGGTGGGGGACCGGACAGGCGGGCGGCCTGCCGCTGCCCTGCTGGCCGACGGTCGCCCCGTGCCCCTCCTCACCGGCGGTGCCGCCCATCTCCTCGACACGGGGCTGCTCGGGTCGGGTGCGCTCGCGCCGGGGCTCCTCGACAAGGTGCGGACCGAGCAGCTCGCGCGGCTGCTTGGCGGGCCCGCCATGGACTCGGGGTGGGGGCTGCGGAGCCTGGGCGTCAAGGAGGCCGCGTACAACCCGTTCGGGCACCGGGGCGGAGCGGTCCGTGTCCACGAGACGGCGGTCGCCGTCTCGGGTCTGGCCGCCGCCGGATACGACAAGGAGGCGAGCGGGCTGCTGCGCGGGATGCTGGCGGCGGCCGAGACGTTCGGCCACCGGCTGCCCGAGATGTACGCGGGGGAGCAGCGCACGGAGGGTGGCGCTCCGTTGCCGCACCCAGCAGCGTGCCGCCCGGCGGCCACCGCCGCGGCCGCCGGAGTCCAGCTCCTCACGGCGCTCGCCGGGATCCGGCCAGATGCCCCGGCGGGCACGGTGACGCTCAGGCCCGTCCGCAGCGCGCCCCTGGGGGAGCTGGGGCTGACGGGGCTGCGCGTCGCGGGTGCTCCGTTCTCCGTACGGGTCAGCAGGCTCGGCCTCGCCATGGTCGAGGAGGCCGCCGAGGGACTGCAGCTGGGGGTGTGACGTACGGAAGAGGGACCTGCGGCCGGCGGCGGCAGGGGGCTTGTCGTACGGGAGGGGGAGCCTGCGCCAGGAGTGGCGCGAACCCGACGTGGGGGCCGGTGAATCCGGCCGGGATCGGTTGCCGGAGGAGCTGTTTATCGTCAGGCAGACGACTATGATCGCGGCATGTCGCCCTACGACCCGTCGGCCTTCCCGCCCTTCGCTGTCACCGTCGATCTGGTCGTGCTGACCGTGCGCCGCCACGCGCTCTGTGCGCTTGCCGTACGGCGGGGTGAGCCGCCGTTCCAGGGGCGTTGGGCGCTCCCTGGCGGATTCGTGCGCGACGACGAGGACCTGTCGTCGGCAGCCGCGCGGGAGCTGGTCGAGGAGACGGGGCTGCGCGCACACGACCCGGACACTCCGGCCCGGGCGAACGGCGCGCACCTGGAGCAGCTCGCCACGTACGGCGATCCCAAGCGCGATCCGCGGATGCGGGTCGTCAGCGTCGCGCATCTCGCGCTCGCCCCCGATCTGCCCGCACCGCGGGCCGGCGGTGACGCGAACAGCGCGCGCTGGGCGCCGGTCGAGGCGCTGCTCCACCAGGGCGGATACGGCCGTGAGGACGAGCAGGCGGCGCCGCTCGCCTTCGACCACGCGCAGATCCTGGCGGACGGCGTGGAGCGCGCACGTTCGAAGATCGAGTACTCCTCCCTCGCGACGGCCTTCTGCCCGCCCGAGTTCACCGTCGGGGAGCTGCGCCGGGTGTACGAAGCCGTGTGGGGCGTCGTGCTCGACCCGCGCAATTTCCACCGCAAGGTGACCGGCACGCCGGGCTTCCTCGTCCCCACCGGCGGTACGACCACCCGCCAGGGCGGCCGCCCCGCCCAGCTCTTCCGCGCGGGCGGCGCGACGCTGCTCAACCCGCCGATGCTGCGCCCCGAGGTCTGACGCCCCCGCCAGGGGTCACGCGCTGGTCAACTGCCGTTCCTGCCACGTGATGGACACCCGCGGCCCACGCCTTGACCGAAATGACGGAAATATCGCGTTATCTTGCAGAAGTACCCACGGGGTTCGCCCGCCCCCGACCCGGCGGACGGATCCCGGCCGTCGAGCGGTCGCACATCCCGCGAGAGAAGCGATGATCCAGGCCATCGGACTGACCAGCAATACCCGTCAGGAGCTGCCGCCCGCCGTCGACGACGTGTCGTTCGAGGCGCGAACAGGCCGTGTGACGGCACTGCTCGGCGCGCAGGGCGCCGGTAAGACGACGGCGCTCAGGCTCATGCTCGAAATCCAACAGGGCCGAGGAGTCACCTACTTCAGAGGGCGCCCCCTGCACCGCATCAGCCATCCGTCGCGCGAGGTGGGTGTCCTGCTGGGCGAGGTGCCGGGGCATCCCGGCCGCACGGTCCGGGGCCAGTTGCGCATGCTGTGCGCCGCGGTCGGTGTGACCGTCCAGCGCGCCGACGACGTACTCGAAGTGGTCGGTCTCGTCAGCCTCCGTGATCAGCGGCTCGGCACGCTCTCGCGCGGCATGGACCGCCGTCTCGGCCTGGCGTGCGCGCTGCTCGCCGACCCGCACACACTTGTCCTCGACGGTCCCGCAGACGGGCTCTCGGCACGGGAGGGCACATGGCTGCACAGTGTTATGCGCGCGCATGCCGCCCAGGGGGGAACCGTCCTGTTCTCCACGGCCGACCCCAAGGAGGCGGCACGGACCGCCGACCGGGTCGTCACGCTGGAGGCGGGCCGTCTGGTCGCCGACCAGGAAGCCGGTGACTTCGCCCGCACCCGGCTCCGCCCGCGGGTCGCGGTGCGCAGCCCGCACGCGGCACGTCTCGGTGCGCTGCTGGCCAAGGAAGCCCGTGCCGGGCGACGCTCCATCGAGGTGGTGAAGGAGGAAGGCAACCGGCTTTCGGTGTACGGCAGCCAGTGCGCCGAGATCGGAGAGACGGCGTTCCGCCACGGAATCCTCGTCCACCAACTCGCCGACGAAATCGGGGATGCGGGACCCGTGGCCGCGGTGCCGTCGCCGACGCCCGCGCCCGAACGCGTAACCGAAACTCCTGAAGCGGCGACGGCGGCAACGGAAGCGACGGCGGTAACAGCGCTTGCGGGCGGGACGGAAGTGGGCTCGGCAGGAGCCAACTCGGAGGGAGGCGACCCGGCTGCGACAGCCGACGTGCTGCCCGAGACCGACACCCTGGCCAGCACCGCCACCGCGACCACCACCGCGACCGACGCCGAGGCCACCATCGCCACCGCCACCACGACCGGCATCGACACCAGCACCGACACCGGCGCCGAAAGCGACGCCGAGACTGCGCCCACAGCCACAGCCACAGCCACAGCCACAGCCACAGCCACGCCCACGGCCGAGACCACCCCCACAGCCCAGACCAAGATCCTCATCCCCCTCGCCGCCGCAGACCCGACCAGCACCCCCGCCCCGCAGGATGCCGCGGCTCCGACCCCTTTGCCGCCCCCCATCTCGATCCGCCCCGCCCGCGGCCCCCTTCGCCCCTTGCGCTACGAGCTGCGCCGCGCCGCCGGTATCGGCACCGGGTACCTCACCATCGCCGCGGTGCTCGCCGTCTCCGCCGTCCTCGCCGTCTTCCTCGCCAGGAACGGACACACGCCGCAGCCGCTCCTGCTCGCGGCCTGGCCCGGGGAACTTCCCTTGCCGCCAGCGGCGCTTGGCGCCGGGCTGCTCGGGGCGCTCGCCTTCGGTGAGGAGTTCCGCCACCCCGCACTCGCCGCCGACCGCGGCACCGTCCCCCGCCGCTTGGGGCTGCTCTGCGCCAAGTTGATCGTCGCGGCGGGCACCGCGCTCCTGCTGAGCCTGCTCGTGCTGGTATCCGACGCCGCGTTGCTTCACTTGGTATACGGAGACGAGGTCGCGAAAGTTCCCCCTGACTGGCTTTCGCTGAGCGCGAGTTGGGTCGCCCTCGTGGCGGGCTGCGCCTGGGCGGGGGTGCTCGCCGGAGGGGTCTTCCGGTCCACGACCGCCGGCCTGGCCGCTGTTCTAGCGGTGCCGATCGTCGTCGTACCGCTCGTACAAAAGGCCTTGGAGGGACCATCTGTGCGATCGGCGGCGGGGCTGCCGGGGCGGCTTCGCGACCTCGCTCTGGTGCAGTGGCCGTTCGGCGTCGAGCGCTATCTGGCCGGCGGAGTCCGGATGATCGCCCAACCTGTGGGCAGCGCGCTGATGTTGTCGGTTACCGCTCTGCTCTGCGCGTTTCTGCTCACGGGGGTGCGAACCAGAGCCCGATGAGCGACCGTCCGGCGCTTCCGTTCGCGTGCTGCGCACAACTCCCCGCAGACCGGACGCTTCTTTCCGATAAGGCGTCAATTGCGGCGGGGTAAGCGATCACCCTTTCGTGTGCTTTTCACCAAAGACCTCAAGGGACTTGGAAGCCGCGCCGACAAAGGTTCCGTGAGTACCCTTGCGCACACCATGATGACCGCCGCCCGCTCCGCCGACTCCGGCCTCGCCGGTCCGGGCGAACTCGACCGCTACCCCTACGCGGAGGCCTCCGGTGCCGATCGCGTCGTCGCACCCTCGTGGGACAGCGCCGACCAGGATCTCGGCCGCGTCGGCCGGCGCACCGCAGGCAGCCGCGGCCGTGGACTGCACGGCCAACTCGTTCAACAGCTCGGCCAGATGATCGTCTCCGGTGACCTGGGCGCCGACCGCCCGCTCGTCCCCGAGGAGATCGGCCAGCGCTTCGAGGTCTCCCGCACCGTCGTCCGGGAATCGCTGCGCGTACTCGAAGCCAAGGGCTTGGTCAGCGCCAGGCCCAATGTCGGCACGCGCGTGCGCCCCGTCAGCGACTGGAACCTCCTTGACCCCGACATCATCGAGTGGCGTGCCTTCGGGCCGCAGCGCGATGACCAGCGCCGCGAGCTCGGCGAGCTTCGCTGGACGATCGAGCCCCTCGCCGCCCGGCTCGCCGCGGGCCACGGCCGCGAGGAGGTGCAGCAGCGGCTCGCCGACATGGTCGAGATCATGGGCCACGCCCTGAGCCAGGGCGACGGAATCACCTTCTCCCGCGCCGACGCGGAGTTCCACTCGCTGCTCATCCAGCTCGCGGGCAATCGCATGCTGGAGCACCTGTCCGGGATCGTCTCGGCCGCGCTCCAGGTCTCGGGGGGCCCGGTCACCGGCTGTGACCGTCCCACGGAGACGTCTCTGGTCCACCACTCGCGCATCGTCGACGCTCTCGGGGCGGGCGACGGGCCCGGCGCCGAAGCCGCCATGCGGCAGCTGCTCACGGCCCACCCCGAGGTGGAGCGCGTCGTGCCCGCCCCCCGCGAGCACTGACGGGCCGGGTCTGCGTCCGTACGGCCGGATCATGCGCCTCGCGGCCCGACCTCATCACTCCGCCTGCGCGGCACCGTCGCCGGGCCTCTGCGGGTTCCTCGGGGATCCGTCAGAGCCCGGCGACACGGTTGTCGCCCTGCGAGCGGCCTTCAG
The DNA here is from genome assembly GCF_050270335.1 of Streptomyces sp. NPDC059900. Lineage (NCBI taxonomy): Bacteria > Bacillati > Actinomycetota > Actinomycetes > Kitasatosporales > Streptomycetaceae > Streptomyces > Streptomyces sp. NPDC059900. The sequence continues at coordinate 36,772 of NZ_JBNNJZ010000005.1, read as the reverse complement.
AGCCTAGGTCTGGACTCTTCTGACCGTATCTGGCCGCTTTTGAGTGCTTACGGGGTGTGACTCGGGCCACGTAGATTGGGCGTAACGCTCCTCGGGGCAGCGCGATGACCTAAGAGGTGATAGCCGAGGAAGGAATACAGCAGTCGTTCGCGGCGCTGTGTAGCTCCCCGGCCCCGCCTGCGCCGTCGGCCCATCCCCAGTCGTCGGTCGTCGGTCCTGGTCCACAATGGACGGGGCCGGAAGCCGTTTTCCAACGTTCCGAGAGGTTGTTCGTGTCGGCCAGCACATCCCGTACGCTCCCGCCGGAGATCGCCGAATCCGTCTCTGTCATGGCGCTCATCGAGCGGGGAAAGGCTGATGGGCAGATCGCCGGCGATGACGTGCGTCGTGCCTTCGAAGCTGACCAGATTCCGGCCACTCAGTGGAAGAACGTTCTGCGCAGCCTCAACCAGATCCTCGAGGAAGAGGGTGTGACGCTGATGGTCAGTGCCGCGGAGCCGAAGCGCCCCCGCAAGAGCGTCGCAGCAAAGAGCCCGGTCAAGCGCACCGCGACCAAGACCGTCGCGGCCAAGACGGCCACGGCGAAGCAGGCCACCGCGACCGCCGCCCCCGAGGCGTCGGCCGCAGATGTCGCAGCCGAGGACTCGCCCGCGAAGAAGGTCGCCGCCAAGAAGACGACGGCAAAGAAGGCCGTCGCCAAGAAGACCGTCGCCAAGAAGGCGACGGCAAAGAAGAGTGCGTCCAAGCAGGACGACGAGATCCTGGACGACGAGGCCACCGAGGAGGCGCCCGCCAAGGGCAAGCCCGGTGAGGGCGAGCCCGCGGAAGAGGGTGCCCAGGGCTTCGTGCTGTCCGACGAGGACGAGGACGACGCCCCGGCCCAGCAGGTCGCCGCGGCCGGTGCCACCGCCGACCCCGTCAAGGACTACCTGAAGCAGATCGGCAAGGTCCCGCTGCTCAACGCCGAGCAGGAGGTCGAGCTCGCCAAGCGCATCGAGGCCGGCCTGTTCGCCGAGGACAAGCTGGCGAACGCCGACAAGCTCGCGCCGAAGCTCAAGCGCGAGCTGGAGATCATCGCCGAGGACGGGCGCCGCGCCAAGAACCACCTCCTGGAGGCCAACCTCCGCCTGGTGGTCTCCCTGGCCAAGCGCTACACCGGCCGCGGCATGCTCTTCCTGGACCTCATCCAGGAGGGCAACCTCGGTCTGATCCGCGCGGTCGAGAAGTTCGACTACACCAAGGGCTACAAGTTCTCCACGTACGCCACCTGGTGGATCCGTCAGGCGATCACCCGCGCCATGGCCGACCAGGCCCGCACCATCCGTATCCCGGTGCACATGGTCGAGGTCATCAACAAGCTCGCGCGCGTGCAGCGCCAGATGCTCCAGGACCTGGGCCGCGAGCCCACCCCGGAGGAGCTGGCCAAGGAACTCGACATGACCCCGGAGAAGGTCATCGAGGTCCAGAAGTACGGCCGCGAGCCGATCTCCCTCCACACCCCCCTGGGTGAGGACGGCGACAGCGAGTTCGGTGACCTCATCGAGGACTCCGAGGCGGTCGTTCCGGCCGACGCGGTCAGCTTCACGCTCCTCCAGGAGCAGCTGCACTCCGTGCTCGACACCCTGTCCGAGCGTGAGGCGGGCGTGGTCTCCATGCGCTTCGGTCTCACCGACGGCCAGCCGAAGACCCTCGACGAGATCGGCAAGGTCTACGGAGTGACGCGTGAGCGCATCCGTCAGATCGAGTCGAAGACGATGTCGAAGCTGCGTCACCCGTCGCGTTCGCAGGTCCTGCGCGACTACCTCGACTAGTCAGCAGAGCTCCAGACAGAAGACCCGAAGCCTCACCGAGGCCTCGGGTCTTCTGTCTGTTCGATGCCTTCACCCGGCGCCGACCTGTTCTATGCGTCCGCCCTGCTCCGGACGCGCGTGGCGAGGGTGCGGGGCGTGCCGCTCTCGATCACTGTGGGTGTGCCATGGCAACTCAGAGTGGGGAGATCGCATGCCTCGTCCTTTCGCCCGAACATTTACGGCGGCGTTGGCCCTTGTCGCGCCGGTGGCGGTACTGCCGCTGGCCTCACCGGCCCCCGCGGCGGCCGACAGCATCGTCATCGGGGGCAGCCCGGTCAAGGTGGCCGACAGCCCGTGGGTGGTGGCGCTGTCCAGCCGTGACCGGTTCGGAGGTACGCGCTCGGGACAGTTCTGCGGAGGAGTGGTCGTCGGACGCTCGACGGTCCTCACCGCGGCGCACTGCCTGGGCGAAGAAGTCCTGGGAGTGCCGCTGAGGAAGATGAGCGACCTGAAGGTGATCGCGGGCCGGGACGATCTGGGCACGTCGACGGGCCGTGAGATTCCGGTTCGCGAGGCGACGGTCAATCCGAAGTACGACAGCACATCGAACTCCGGTGACGTGGCGGTGGTGACGCTGGCGAGCCCGCTGCCGCAGGACTATGTGATCGACATGGCAGGTCAGGGCGACCCGGCGTACGAGCCCGGCACCCGCGCGGCCGTCTACGGGTGGGGTGACACGACGGGAGCGGGTGATTACGCGCGGACGCTGCGCGCCGCGAATGTGCGCGTACTGCCCGACTCGACGTGCAAGAAGGCCTATCCGGGCAGCTCTGACGGAACGTACACGCCCGCATCCATGCTGTGTGCGGGGGAAGTCCAGGGGGGCCGTGACGCCTGTCAGGGGGACAGCGGCGGTCCGCTCATCGCGCGCGGGCGGCTGATCGGCCTCGTGTCGTGGGGCAGCGGCTGCGGCCGGGCGGGTAGTCCCGGTGTCTACACGCGGATTTCGGGTGTCGCGCAGGACGTGCCTCTGCGCGGCTGAAAATGCCGGAGCTGCCGGCGCGGGGAGTGCGGGGCGTCGCGCAGGGCCGCCGAGAAGGCGCCTGGGCGCCCGTGTGACGAGATCGGGCGGCCACCCCTGGGGTTGGCAGGGGTGGCCGCCCGATCACCGGCCTGATGAGCGCCGGATGGCTCGTCGTGGGTGCGAGGTGTCAGCGATCCTCGTCCGTGGTTTCGGGAACGGCCGTCAGCCGCTCCGTCTCATCCTGTATTTCAGCGGCGATCTTCTTGAGTTCCGGCTCGAACTTGCGGCCGTGGTGGGCGCAGAAGAGCAGTTCACCGCCGCTCAACAGGACGACGCGCAGGTATGCCTGGGCGCCGCAGCGGTCGCAGCGATCAGCGGCCGTCAGGGGGCTCGCGGGGGTCAGAACAGTAGTCACGTCGCCTCTTCTCTAGCTCGACGAGCTGTCGTACCAGGGTCAACATCCAACCAGGCCGAAAACGTTCCCGCTCGTGGCTTTTCCTCGAAGTTTTTTCCGAGGCGGCTGTCTGCTGCCGGTTGGCGGCGAATGTGCCGTATTACGTCTCTAACGTGTCGTACGGTTTCGCGCTGTCTGTCAGGTCGGTCGTCCGCCGGCTGGGTTGCCGGTTGTTCATGAGGACGTGCCCGGAGCCTAAATGGTTCATGCCTGGAAGGGAACGTGACGTGCGCTTCACTCAATCGAGGGATCGAACAAGCGTGCGGCACTGGACTAGTGTGAGTTGAGACGAGGGTGGCGTTACAACGGCTCTACCAGGCCTCGGTACCCTCTGAGCGGCAACCGAAGCCGGGCCCTTACCCCAAAGGGGCCCATTTGAAATTCAGCGAGGAGCGAACCGCGTGACCGCCGAGACGTCCGTGCCGTCCACAGCGTTGCTGACCGGAGCAGACCGGGACGGTTCCAACTACACCGCGCGGCACCTGCTCGTCCTGGAGGGGCTCGAGGCCGTTCGCAAGCGTCCTGGCATGTACATCGGGTCCACGGACAGCCGTGGCCTGCTGCACTGCCTGTGGGAGATCATCGACAACTCCGTCGACGAGGCCCTGGGCGGCTACTGCGACCACATCGAAGTCATCCTCCACGACGACGCCTCAGTAGAGGTCCGGGACAACGGCCGAGGCATCCCGGTGGATGTCGAGCCCAAGACCGGCCTTTCCGGGGTCGAGGTCGTCATGACGAAGCTCCACGCGGGCGGCAAGTTCGGCGGTGGCTCCTACGCCGCCTCCGGCGGCCTGCACGGCGTGGGTGCCTCCGTGGTGAACGCCCTGTCCGCACGCCTCGACGTAGAGGTGGACCGCGCGGGGCACACCCACGCGATCAGCTTCCGTCGTGGTGTCCCCGGAGCTTTCGCCAAGCCCGGCCCCGACGCCGACTTCGACTCGTCGGCCAAGCTGCGCAAGGCCAAGAAGATCCCCAAGACGCGCACCGGCACGCGCGTGCGCTACTGGGCCGATCGCCAGATCTTCCTCAAGGACGCCAAGCTCAACCTCGACACGCTGCACCAGCGCGCCCGGCAGACCGCGTTCCTGGTGCCGGGCCTGACCATCGTCGTGCGCGACGAGTACGGCCTCGGCGAGGGCGGCACCAAGGGCGAGGAGTCCTTCCGCTTCGACGGCGGCATCAGCGAGTTCTGCGAGTACCTCGCGCAGGACAAGGCCGTCTGTGACGTCCTGCGTCTCACCGGACAGGGCAGCTTCAAGGAGACCGTCCCGGTCCTGGACGACCACGGCCAGATGACCCCCACCGAGGTCACCCGCGATCTCGCCGTGGACATCGCGCTGCGCTGGGGCACGGGCTACGACACGACGCTGCGGTCCTTCGTCAACATCATCGCCACCCCCAAGGGCGGCACCCACGTGACGGGCTTCGAGCGCTCCCTCACCAAGACGATGAACGAGGCGCTGCGGGCCCAGAAGGTGCTGCGCGTCGCCGAGGACGACATCGTCAAGGACGACGCCCTCGAAGGCCTCACCGCGGTCGTCACGGTCCGCCTCGCCGAGCCGCAGTTCGAGGGCCAGACCAAGGAGGTGCTCGGCACCTCGGCGGCCAACCGCATCGTCGCCAACGTCGTGGCCAAGGAACTCAAGGCGTTCCTGACGTCCACCAAGCGCGACGCCAAGGCGCAGGCGCGCGCCGTGATGGAGAAGGCCGTCGCCGCGGCCCGCACGCGCATCGCGGCCCGTCAGCACAAGGACGCCCAGCGCCGGAAGACGGCCCTGGAATCCTCTTCGCTGCCCGCGAAGCTCGCCGACTGCCGCAGTGACGACGTGGAGCGCAGCGAGCTCTTCATCGTCGAGGGCGACTCGGCGCTCGGCACGGCCAAGCTGGCGCGGAACTCCGAGTTCCAGGCGCTCCTGCCGATCCGCGGAAAGATCCTCAACGTTCAGAAGGCGTCCGTGACGGACATGCTGAAGAACGCCGAGTGCGGCGCGATCATCCAGGTCATAGGGGCAGGGTCCGGACGGACCTTCGACATCGACGCGGCGCGCTACGGGAAGATCATTCTCCTCGTCGACGCCGATGTCGACGGCGCCCACATCCGGATTCTCCTGCTCACCCTCTTCCAGCGGTACATGCGTCCGATGGTGGAGGCGGGCCGGGTCTTCGCGGCCGTGCCGCCGCTGCACCGGATCGAGCTGGTGCAGCCGAAGAAGGGCCAGGACAAGTACGTCTACACGTACTCGGACAACGAGCTGCGCGAGACGCTTCTCGAGTACCAGCGCAAGGGAATCCGCTTCAAGGACTCCATCCAGCGCTACAAGGGCCTCGGCGAGATGGACGCGGACCAGCTCGCGGAGACCACCATGGACCCCCGCTACCGCACTCTGCGACGGGTCAACATCGGCGACCTGGAGGCCGCCGAGCAGGTCTTCGATCTGCTGATGGGCAACGACGTCGCGCCCCGCAAGGAATTCATCACGAGCTCGGCGGCGACGCTGGACCGCTCGCGCATCGACGCGTAGCGCTCTCCACCCGTGGGTGGAGCCGTCGGCTCCACCCACGTTCCACCCCTGCTCCGATGCCTTGACCAGGCCATTTCCGTAGCGTCGAAGGCGTCGGTCCTTCCCGGATCGGCTCCGCACTTCTTCGCTGCACGGAGGCCGTCATGTCTGGGCTCACCAATGTTCTGGTGATCTGCGCCGTCGTCGCGTTGGTGATCGCGCGCCAGTTCAAGGCGCAGCAGATCACCACGGACAGGCGCTGGTGGGTCATACCTGCCGTGCTGGTCCTCATGGCCGTGCGCGATCCGGACCTGCTGGATCCGCACCACCGGGCGGTGGCCGCCGTGCTGCTCGGTGCGGAGCTGCTGGTCGGTCTGGCCATGGGCTTCGGCTGGGCGCGGACCACGCATGTGTGGACGGCACCGGACGGTGCCGTGTGGGGCAAGGGGACCAAGGCCACCGCCATCGTCTGGACCGCCGGGATCGGGTTGCGGCTCGGTCTGTTCGGCATCGGCGCGCTGCTCGGGGTGCGGCAGGGCAGCGCCGCTCTGATGCTGGCCCTCGCGGCCACCCTCCTCGTGCGCAGCGGGGTGCTGGCGCAGCGGGCCGGCCTGTTCCGCCCGGCGTACGGTGTGGCGGACGCGGCGTACGAGCCGATGCGGAAGGACCCCGTGTGATCTCCGACCGGTGGATGAGATGGCCCTCGCGGGAAGCGCTCAGCCGGGGAGGGCAGAGCGTCGCCCGGCTGTGGTTCGTCAGGGTCCTGAGGGTGGCGGTCGCCTGCGCCCTGCTGTGGAACGCGTTCCAGCACGACAGAGGCTGGCTTCTGGTGGCCGGGGTCGGCCTGGTCGTGCTCTGCTGCGGGCTCGCCTGGGCCTTCCTGCGCACCTCCTTCGACCGGCGGTTGTGGCCTTCGGTCGCTCTGCTGCTCCTGCTGATGGGGGCCGGATATGCCGCGCAGGCGGGCGACTGGAGGGTGCTGGCGCTCGTCCTCTGGTGCAGCACGGGCGTCCTGGCCCTGGAGCGGCTGCCGCTCCTCGCGGCTGCGGCCTGTGTGCCCGTGGCGATGATCGCGTTCGCCGTGTACAACAACGACAACTGGCTCGTCACGGGCCTGATCGTCGTCGGGCTCGCGCTTGCCGGGTACACCCTGCGGCTCGACGCCGACGCGCGGGGCAATGCCCAGCGGCTCCTCGCCCAGGAGCGGGCCGCCAGCGCCGCGGAGGCCGAGACGGCCGCGCTCGCCGAGCGGGCCCGCATCGCCCGCGAGATCCACGACGTGCTCGCGCACAGCCTCTCCGCGCAGCTCGTCCACCTGGAGGCGGCGCGTCTGCTGATCGAAGGGGACGCGACACGCGATCAGATACTGGAGCGGGTGGTGGCGGCGCGGTCCATGGCCCGCGAAGGGCTCTCGGAGACCCGGCAGGCGCTCTCCGCGCTGCGCGGAGAGATGACACCGGTCGAGGATTTCCTGCACGATCTGGTCGCTTCGGACAAGGCGTCGGTGTCCGTGACGGGAGAGCGGCGCGCTCTGCCCGCCGAGGCGTCACAGGCGGTGCGGCGCGTCGCACAGGAGGCTCTGACGAACGTCCGCAAACATGCGCCGGGCGCCGAGGTGTCCGTGCGGCTGGCCTACGGAGAGGGTGAAGTGACGCTGGACGTGCGGGATTCGGGCGGGCCACCGGGTGAACTCGCGGCGTCCGGGGCCGGGTACGGTCTGCTCGGAATGCGGGAGCGGGCCGAGTTGCTGGGCGGGTCCCTGACGGCCGGGCCGGGCGAGGAGGGCTTCAACGTGACGCTGAAGGTGCCCACATGAGGACGGACGGCGGCGCCAGGGCGCCGGCGCGGGTGATCGTGGTCGACGATCAGACCGTGGTGCGCGAGGGCATCGTGATGCTGCTGGGGCTGTTGCCCGGTATCGAGGTCGTCGGTTCGGGGGGTGACGGGGAGGAGGCCGTCCGGCTGGTGGCCGAGCTGTCTCCGGACGTCGTGCTGATGGACCTGCGTATGCCGCGGGTCGACGGCGCGGAGGCCACCCGCCGTATCCGGGCCGAGTATCCGGGGACGCAGGTCGTCGTCCTCACCACCTTCGCCGACGACGACTCGCTCTTCCCCGCACTGAAAGCGGGTGCTCGCGGCTATCTCACCAAGGACGCGGGCGGGGACGAGATCGTGCGGGCCGTCGAGGACGTGCTCTCGGGCGACGCGGGGCTGTCTCCGCAGATCCAGCGGCGTCTGCTGGAGCGGCTTTCGGAACCCGAGCAGCCCGCGCCCGCGGCGGAGCCGCCCGACGGACTGACCACGCGCGAGACCGAAGTGCTCGTCCTGATCGCCGAGGGACTGACGAACCAGGAGATCGCCCGCGCGATGCAAGTCTCCACCGCGACGGTGAAGACGCACATCAACAACCTCTTCGCCAAGACGGGCATCAAGGACCGCGCACAGGCGGTCCGTTATGCCTACGGACACGGTCTCGTCACGCCTCCGAGCAAGCCGCCGGGGGCCAGGCCGGTCTGAATGAGGTCTTTGGTGAGGTCCTTCACCTGATGGGGTGAAGAGGAGGGAGAGAAGAGTCAGGGATCTTCCCGTTCTGTCCATCCTTGGGCACGCGGCCGAACAGGGCTGCGGACAAGGAGAGTTCGGTGGAGAAGCACGACGGGCGCGATGCGGGGCAGGCGCGGACCGGTGATCCGAGAGATCCCTGGTACGACGCGCTTGCCTCCGGCTGGGGCGAGTTGGACGGCACGGGGGCGCCGGCGCCCGTGGTGCCGCCCCGATCCGCGCCGGAGCGCAGCGCGAGCGCGGCCGACATCTACCTGGAGGTCCAGCGCAGTGCCGCCTTCCAGGAGGTGCGTGCCCGCTATCGGCGCTTCGTCGTCCCCGGCGTGGCCGTCTTCTTCACCTGGTATGTCGCGTATGTCGTGACGGCGACGACGGCGCCCGGCCTCATGGCGCGGCCCGTCGCCGGATCCGTGAACGTGGCGATGGTCGCGGGCCTCGGGCAGTTCCTCACGACCTTCCTGCTGACCTGGGCGTATGCCCGGCACGCCCGGCTGAGGAGGGATCGCGCGGCGCTCGATCTGCGCTGGGCCGTGTTCGAGCAGAAGCGGGAGCAGGACCAGCGCGTACTCGATCACCAGCGGGAACCCGGCGCGTGGGGCGCGCAGGAGCCGGTCCGGGGGAGCGAGCGATGACCGGGGACCACCAGACGCTCGCGCTGCTGCTGTTCGGCGTGTTCGTGGCCGTCACCCTCGGCATCACGACGTGGGTGAGCCGGAACCGGCACGGCTCGGCGGAGGAGTTCTATGCGGGCGGGCGGCTCTTCTCCCCCATGGAGAACGGTTTCGCCATCGCGGGCGACTACATGTCGGCCGCCTCCTTCCTCGGCATCTCCGGACTGATCGCCCTCTTCGGGTACGACGGGCTGCTCTACTCGGTGGGCTTCCTCGTCGCCTGGCTGGTCGTGCTGTTCCTGGTGGCCGAACTGGTGCGCAACTGCGGTCGGTTCACGCTCGCCGATGTCGTCGCCGCCCGGATGCGGGAGCGGCCCGTGCGCATCGCGGCGGGAACTTCCTCGGTGACCGTGTCCGTTCTCTATCTGGTGGCGCAGATGGTGGGGGCGGGCTCTCTGGTCGCGCTGCTGCTCGGCGGGACGAGCGGGGCGGCGCAGGCCTGGACGGTGATCGGCGTCGGCGCGCTCATGGTCGTCTATGTGTCGTTGGGAGGGATGCGGGCCACCACCTGGATCCAGATCGTCAAGGCGGTCCTGCTGATGTGCGGCGCGATCGCGCTGACCGTGCTCGTTCTGGTGCGTTTTCACGGCGACTTCGACCAGTTGCTGCGGACCGCGGCCGACCGCAGCGGACACGGCAGCCAGTTCCTCGCGCCCGGCCTGAAGTACGGCGGCGACTGGACTTCGCGACTGGACTTCATCAGCCTCGGGCTCGCGCTCGTCCTCGGCACGGCCGGTCTCCCGCACATCCTCTCCCGCTTCTACACGGTGCCGACCGCCCGCGCCGCCCGCCGCTCCGTCGTCTGGTCCATCGGCCTCATCGGCAGCTTCTACCTGATGACGATCGTGCTGGGCTTCGGTGCCGCCGCCATCGTGGGATCCGATGCCGTACGGGGATCGAATGCCGCGGGGAACACGGCGGTTCCGCTGCTCGCGCTCGATCTCGGGGGCGGCGCGGACTCCACAGGCGGAACGGTTCTGTTCGCCATCGTCGCCGCGATCGCCTTCGCCACGATCCTCGCCGTCGTCGCCGGGATCACGCTCGCCTCCTCGGCGTCCGTGGCCCACGACCTGTACGCGTCGCTGCGGCGCAAGCGGGCCAAGCCGCGCAGCGAGGTGGCGGTGGCGCGGCTCGCCGCCGCGGGCGTCGGGGTGGTCGCGATCGGCCTGGGGCTGCTCGCGCGCGACCTCAACGTGGCATTCCTGGTGGGCCTCGCCTTCGCGGTCGCCGCGTCCGCGAATCTCCCCGTACTGCTCTACTCGCTGTTCTGGCGGAACTTCACCACGCGGGGAGCGGTCTGGTCCGTCTACGGCGGCCTGGTGCCCTCCCTGGTGCTCGTCGTGCTCTCACCCGTGGTCTCCGGAGGACCGAGTTCGCTCTTCCCCGGGGTGGACTTCCAGTACTTCCCCCTGGAGAACCCGGGGCTCGTCTCCATCCCGCTGGGCTTCCTCGCCGGGTGGCTCGGCACCGTCACCTCGCCGGAGCCCGCGGACGAGGCCAAGCACGCGGAGACCGAGGTGCGGGCACTCACCGGGGCGGGAGCCGCGTAACAGCCGGCTACGAAGCACTCGCCGACGAAGCACCTGCCTACGAACCACTCGCCTACGAAGCGCTCGGCGCCCATTCGTAGCGGTGCTCCGGGCGGCCCGTGTCGCCGTACTTGAGACTGAGCCGGACCCGGCCCGAGCGCTCCAGGAGCTTCAGATAGCGCTGGGCCGTCTGCCGGCTCAGCCGGGTGCGGTCCGCGAGCTCCTGGGCGGACAGCGGCCCCTCAGCGCCCATCAGGGCCCTGCGCACCAGCTCGGCAGTGGTGGGCGAGTGCCCTTTGGGCAGCTCCGGCGCCGGAGTCGCCGAGAGCGCGCCGAAGATCCGGTCGACCTCGGCCTGCTCGGCCTCGCCCCCGCCGTCCAGGGTGCGGCGCAAGGTGGCGTACGCGTCGAGCTTGGCGCGAAGCCCCGCGTAGGAGAACGGCTTGACCAGGTACTGCAGGGCGCCGTGCCGCATCGCGGCCTGGACGGTGGCGACGTCGCGCGCGGCGGTCACCATGATCACGTCGGTCTGATGGCCGCGCTCACGCAGCGTACGGACCACCGCGAGGCCCGTCTCGTCCGGCAGATAGTGGTCCAGGAGCACCAGGTCGACGGGGAGCTCCTCGACGAGCCGCAGCGCCTCGGCGGCGCTGTGGGCCTTCGCGGCCACCCGGAAGCCGGGCACCTTCGCCACGTAGGCGGCGTTGACGTCCGCCACCCGGACGTCGTCGTCCACGACGAGCACCTCGATCATCGTGCCTCCTCCGTGGGGGCCAGTTCGGACGTGGGGGCCAGTTCGGACTGTGCGAGCGCTTCGGGCAGCACGACGGTGAACTCGGCACCACCGTCGGGCGCGGCGCCTGCCCGCGCGCTGCCGCCCTGCCGCTCGGCGAGCCTGCGCACCAGGGCGAGCCCGATGCCGCGCTTGCCGTGCGCAGGGGGCTCCTTGGTGGACCATCCCTCGGTGAAGATCGTCTCGCGCTGATCGGACGGTACGCCGGGACCCGTGTCGCGCACCTGAAGGACGACAGTGCGCCCTTCTGTGCGCACATCGACCTCCACGCACGCGTGGGCAGTGCCCGCGGCCGCGTCGAGCGCGTTGTCGACGAGATTGCCGACGATGGTGACCAGGCCGCCCGGATCGATGAGCCGGTCGGGCAACGCGGTGTCGCGCGGCACGGAGAGGACCACCCCGCGCTCCGCGGCGACCGTGGCTTTGCCGACCAGGAGCGCCGCGAGCAGCGGATCGCCGATCTTCTCCGTGATCTGCTCGGCGGTCACCCGGTGCGCGCCCGCCACCTCGCCGACGAACTCCGCGGCCTCCTCGTACATCTCCAGTTCGAGCAGGCCGAGCAGGGTGTGCATGCGGTTGGCGTGTTCGTGGTCCTGGGCGCGCAGCGCGTCGATGAGGCCGCGGGTGGAGTCCAGTTCGCGGCCCAGCTGCTCCAGTTCGGTGCGGTCGCGCAGGGTGGCGACGGCGCCTCCGTCGTCCGTGGGCATGCGGTTGGCGACCAGTACGCGCTGGCCGCGGACGGTCAGGAGGTCGGTGCCCGTGACCCTGCCGGCCAGCACGTCGGTCGTACGGCCCGGACCGAGCGCGGTGTCCAGCGGCTGCCCGATGGCCTGCGTGCCGAGGCCGAGAAGCCGCTGCGCCTCGTCGTTGAGCAGGCGGATCCGGCCGGCGCGGTCCAGCGCGACGACGCCTTCGCGGATGCTGTGCAGCATCGCCTCGCGTTCCGCGAGGAGCGCCGAGATATCGGAGAAGGCCAGGTCACGCGTCTGCCGCTGGACCCGGCGCGAGATCAGATAGGCGGCGAGCGCACCGACGGCGAGGGCCCCGCCCGCGTACGCGAAAAGACCGGGGATCGCGTGGACCAGGCGGGCGCGGACGCTGTCGTACTCGATGCCCACGGAGACGGCGCCCACGATGTCCCCGTCGATGTCCCGCAGCGGCACCTTGCCGCGCGCCGAACGGCCCAGGGTGCCGTCGTCGATCTCCATGACCTCGCTCCCCGCGAGGGCGTCGCTGGGGTCGGTCGAGACGACCCGGCCGATCTCGTCGTGATCGGTGTGGGACCAGCGGACGCCGTCCTTGTTCATGATCACGACGTACTCGGCGCCACTGGCCCGCCGGATGCGTTCCGCTTCCGCCTGCACGGGCCCGTCGACCGTCGGCTCCGAACCCTTGAGGTCATCGGCGATCTGCGGCTGCGCCGCCGTCGTCTGCGCGATGGCGAGCGCGCGGCGCATCGCCTGGTCGTCGAGCTGATCGCTGAGCGGTGCGAGGAAGAGTCCCGTGGCGAGCACGGCGACCCCGGCGGCGATCGCCAGCTGCATCAGCAGCACCTGCGAGAAGACGCGTCGCGGCAGGCCGAGGCGCAGTCGTCTGGCGGGGGAGGTCGGGCTCATGTGTACGAACGGTACGGCGGCCGGAGGGCTACTCCGAAGTCACTGTGGCGTGGATCTCCTGTACGGAGTCGTACGCGACCTGCCGCACCGCCACGACATCCATCCGCGCCGGGGTCGCGAGGGCCGCCCCGCAGCTCTCCGGCCGCGGCGGCAGCGAAGCCCCCTGCGCGACCGTCACGCGCCAGCTCCGCCCGTCGGTGTGGGCCACCGTCACGTCCCACCGGGGCGCCGTGCCCTCCGTACGGACGACGCGCAGGGCGCCCGCGGCCTCCTCGCCCGTCGAGGCGCGCACCGCGAGCTCGGCGGCCTGTCCGGGGCGCTCCCAGGCGGAGCTGCCCCGGCAGCCTTCGGTGACGACGCGGCCCGTGCGCACCCCTTCGAGGATCTCCTTGACGGCGGCCTGCCCGGAGCGGCCGTAGGCGTAGCCGTACGGCAGGACGAGGAGCGTGGGGGAGAAGCGGTGACCGCCCAGATGAGTGACTTCCCAGGCACCCTGTTCACCGGAAGCGGCGAGTTCCGCCGCGAGGGGCCTGCCCAGCAGGGCACAGCAGCGGTCACGCTTGCCGTTCGTGCAGACGAGGGCGAGCGGGTCGCCCGTGTGCGGGGTGCCGAATCCGCCGTGATCACCCGCGCCGAGGGCCGTGAAGTCCAGGTCGAGCAGCTCCCGGGGCCGGTCCGTGACGTGGCCGCGCAGCCAGGTGCTGCCGGGAGTGGTGTGGGCCGCGTACACCCGGCGCAGGGCGGGGGCGCGGCTGTCGGCATGGCGGCCGGGGCGGCGGATGAGCGCGACGCGGACGCCGGTACCCTCGGCGGCTGCCTCGAGGGCGCGGCCGACCCCGGGATCCAGGTGGCTGGAGGTGAGCGCCTTGGCGCCCCACGGGCCCGGCTGCTCGAGCAGCAGCCAGGTCCTTGCGGTGGCCGCGGTCCCCGCGAGAGGCTCGTCCAGATCCCGCGAAGCGGTGGCGCACTTACTCACAGAGGTGAGCCTAACCTGCGCCGGGTCTGCGGCGATTCATCCGCCGCCGGTCGGCGCGGGCAGGGGCTGGGGCGGGCGGAGACCGACGTAGTGCCCGCTGGGGCGCATGCGCAGCGGACGCTCCTCGTACTCCTCAAGGGCGTGCGCGATCCAGCCGGCCGTGCGCGCCACGGCGAAGATCGTCTCGCCGGCCTCCGCGGGCATCCCGGACGAGGCGGTCAGGACGGCGAGGGCCAGGTCGACGTTGGCGTGCAGGGCGGTGTGGCGGGCCGTGGTGGCCACCACGTCGCGGGCCGCGGCCAGAGCGGGGCCTGCCCCGGGGATGGCCTCCAGGAGGGTGAACAGGGCCTCCGCACGCGGGTCGTCGCCGGGGTAGAGACGGTGGCCGAGGCCGGGGACGCGGCGGCCCGCGCGGAGTTCGTCGGCCACTACGGGGGCCGCGCTGCCCCGGTCGAGGACGTCCAGGAGCATGCGGTGCGCGAGGCCGCTGGCCGCGCCGTGCAGAGGGCCCTCCAGGACGCCGAGGCCGGCGGAGACCGCCGCGTACGGGTGGGCGCGGGCGGAGGCGGCGACGCGGACGGCGAGTGTCGACGCGGCGAGGTCGTGGTCGACGAGCAGGGCGAGCGCGGTGTCCAGGGCGTGCAGGGAGGCGTCGTCCGGCTGCCGTCCGGTCAGCCGGGCCCAGAGGCGGTGGGCCAGGGGGCCTGTGTCCCGGTGGGTCCGGCGTGCCGGGGGCAGCGCGGCGACGAGGGTGGGGATGAGCGTGCGGGCGGTGCCGATGACGGCCTCTTCGGAGAGGTCGAAGCGCAGAGGGTCGGCCGCGGCCGCCGAGATGGCCGCCACGCGCAGCCGGTCGGTGGGGCCGCTGTGCTCGGGCAGCGCGTCGACGGCGCGGCGTGCGGCGCCCGCGGTCTCGCCGGGGGCGGAGAAGCGGACTCCGGGGCGCATGACGCCGGTCCACAGCCACTCGGCGACCTCTTCATAGGAGTGCGCCAGGGCCAGTTGCGTCGCGTCGACGCCGCGGTAGTAGTAGCGGTCCTTGTCGATGAGGGTGATGCGGGTGCGCACGGAGAGTTCGCCGCTCGCGGACGCGGCCGCGGGTTCCCTGCGGTTCCTGCGGGCGAGCGACTCGACCTCCTTGGCGTCGAAGGTGCTGCCCCGTGAGCCGGGGCCGCGGCGGCTGCTGAGCTGACCGCGGCTCACATAGGCGTACACGGTCTCCGGTTTCACGCCGAGCAGTTCGGCGGCCTCCCGGGTGCTCAGGCGTGGGCCTTCCTTCGGGGTGGCCTCTTGATCCGTCATGGGCGTCACCGTATCCACTATGACTGTCGACTACATATTGAGTCAATCAATATTGACAGAGATTGAGTCAAGCATGGACAGTCGAATCAAGTCCAGGGAGGAAGTCGAGGAACAACATGCCGATCAATGGCTCCGCCACCACCCCCACCGCACCCATGGAGGTCCCCCGCGGCCTCGCGGGCGTCGTCGTGACCGAGACCCGGCTCGGGGACGTCAGGGGATACGAGGGCTTCTACCACTACCGCCAGTACTCGGCCGTCGAACTCGCGCAGACCCGCAGCTTCGAGGACGTCTGGCACCTGATGTTCCACGGCACGCTGCCGGACGCCGGGCAGCGGTCCGCCTTCGCCGCGCGGACCGCGCTGCTGCGCCGGCTGCCCGACGACGTACGCGCCGCGCTGCCCGCCATAGCCCGCGCCAGTGCTCTGTCGGGACCGCTCTCCGGGCTGCGCACGGCGCTGTCGCTCTTCGGCGCGGCGAAGGGTTTCCGCCCGGTGTACGACATCGACGAGGACCGGCGCCGCGAGGACGCCCTCGCCGCGTCCGCCGTGGTGCCGACGCTGCTCACGGCGCTCTACCGGCTCGGCCAGGGGCTCGACCCCGTGGAGCCGCGCGAGGATCTGTCGTACGCGGCCAACTACCTCTACATGCTGACGGGTTCGGAGCCGGACCCCGATCGCGCGCGGGCGATCGAGCAGTACTTGATCTCCACCATTGATCACGGGTTCAACGCGTCAACGTTCACGGCCCGGGTGATCACCTCGACGGGTGCGGACGTAGCGGCCTGTCTGGTGGGTGCGGTGGGCGCCTTGTCGGGGCCGCTGCACGGAGGGGCGCCGAGCCGGGCGCTCGACACCCTCGACGCCATCGGCACGCCCGACCGTATCGACGGCTGGATCCGTGAGCGGGTCCTCGCCGGTGACCGGATCATGGGCTTCGGTCACCCCGTCTACCGCACGGAGGACCCGCGTTCGCGCATGCTGCGGGGCGTCGCGCGGCAATTCGGCGGCGACATGGTGGAGTTCGCGGTCGAGGTCGAGCGGCAGGTCGAGGCGATCCTCGCCGAACTGAAGCCGGGGCGTGAGCTGCACACCAACGTGGAGTTCTACGCGGGCGTCGTCATGGAGCTCTGCGGTCTGCCCCGCGAGATGTTCACGCCGACGTTCGCGGCGGCGCGGGTGGTGGGCTGGGGAGCCAACATCCTGGAGCAGGCACAGGACTCGAAGATCATCCGACCGGCGGCGCGGTACGTGGGCGAGTCGGTCCCTCAGCCGGTGCCTGCCGCCTCCTGAGGGCCCTCCGGGCCACAGGGGTCCATGGTCAGGGACTCCTCCGGAAGCGGTCCTCGAAGCGGTCCTCCAGAAGGCGCAGAAACGCGAAACGGGCCCGGCCGCCGGAGCGGCCGAGCCCGTCATGACGCCGGTCGACCGACGTCCGCCGACTGACGTCCGTCGACGAGCGTCCGCCCGGTGACGGCAGGCGTCACGCGTCAGGGATGTCGACCTTCGCGCGGACCAGCGTCTCGCGGCTCACGATCACGATGCGTTCGTAGTCCGCCCGCGAGGCGTCCGGCGGAAGTTCTTTCTCGAGCGTCGCCGTTGCCTCTGTCCCGATGACAGCGAAGTTCCCGTCGCTGAGCTCGAACACATCAGGGCACGACTGCCCCGACGCGCTGCCTCGCTGCTGGGGAGAGACTCCGATGCGGCGCACGATTTTCAACGGTATCCCTCGAAGAAGTTTAGGGGGCCGCGCAGTGGGTAATTCGTGCGCGCGCGCCCACCATAGGGACTGGAGATGCCCGAGACAAGCCGGGTCATCCCGGCGTGTGACGTCGCTGAAGGGGCCAACTTCCCCTATTCGTACGGAGGTTCCCCGACGACCCACCATTCGTCGGTGTCCGCTTCCTCCAGATCGTGTATGAGCTTGTCGACCATTCGGCCCATGCGGGCCTCGTCCGAAGTGTCGAGGAGGCTGGCCCGGTGCGGTCGGGTGGCCTTCCAGTAGTTGCGGAAGATCGGGTTCTGGCAGATCAGACGCAGATGCCCGTGCGCTTCTTCCCAGCTGAGGTTGCCGACGCGCCAGAACAGCAGGGTGTTGGTGTACACGGCGTTCGCGAAGAGGTACTGCCGCAGGGTCCGGGCGTCGAGCGTCACGTCGAAGGTGTCGAGGACGGCCGCCAGATCGGGGTCGTCCATCGCCTTGCTGAGCATGTTGAACTGCAGTTGCTGCTGCGCGATCAGGGCGGCGTTGCGCTCGTGCCCGGACTGTCCCGTGCGCGCGAGTCGCAGCCGCAGCGCCCCGTGCTTGCGTTGCCGGGCGGTCAGGACCGTCAGAGCCCCGACGGTGAAAGCAAGGCCTGCGGCAGCGGCGGACCCCAGCCTCCGTACCCCAAATTTCTGTGTGACCATGTCAACCCCCGATTCGGCGACCGTCCGCCGGTCGTCGGATGCGGGTCGACAGGATGAGGACCGGCGAGCGATGGGCGGCGCGCTTGCCGCCTCCCAGGATGCCGAGCGGCTCTGATCGGCAGGGAGGCGGAGAGGAGGCGCACGGAAGGCAGCGATGGTCGCATGTCCCGACGCCGTGCCCAATGTGTGCCCCGCCTGCGCCGCTAACAATCGTTCACTTCGTGGCCCTTCTACGCGCTCGTATGCTGGGGCGGCAGTCATTCGTCGTACGAGAGCCGGCCACGCGCCGGTGCACGCGTCAGTGTGAAAGGGGTCGCGCGTTGACTCGGCCGTGTGCGGGGCAGATCCCGGTCGTCGTCATCACCGGATTTCTGGGT
Organism: Streptomyces sp. NPDC059900; assembly: GCF_050270335.1. Taxonomy (NCBI): domain Bacteria; kingdom Bacillati; phylum Actinomycetota; class Actinomycetes; order Kitasatosporales; family Streptomycetaceae; genus Streptomyces; species Streptomyces sp. NPDC059900. The sequence continues at coordinate 18,766 of NZ_JBNNJZ010000005.1, read as the reverse complement.
TCCGGCAAGACGACGCTGCTCAATCATCTGCTCCACCGCAGTGGCGGCAGCAGAATCGGTGCCATCGTCAACGACTTCGGGTCCATCGAGATCGATGCCATGGCCGTCGCCGGGCAGCTCGGTGACTCCACCGTCTCGCTGGGCAACGGGTGTCTGTGCTGCGCCGTGGACGCCAGTGAGCTCGACGTGTACCTGGAGAAGCTCGCTCAGCCGTCGGCCCGGATCGATGTGATCGTCATTGAGGCCAGCGGGCTCGCCGAGCCGCAGGAGCTGGTGAAGATGGTGCTGGCCAGCGAGAATCCGCACATTGTGTACGGAGGGCTCGTCGGGGTCGTCGATGCCGCCGAGTTCGACGCGACCCGGCAGGCGCATCCCGAGGTCGACCGGCATCTGGGGATCGCCGATCTCGTCGTCGTCAACAAGGCCGACCGGGTCCTTGCCGAGGAGCTGGAGCGCATCACCGGCGTCGTCCGCGGCTTCGCCGACCGCGCGGCCGTCGTCCCCGCCTCGTACGGGCGTGTCGACGTGGAGCTGCTCCTCGACCGCAAACCCGTGGGGGAGCGGGTCGGGCAACTGTCCTTCGACGACCTGCACGGTCACGAGGACAGTCACGAGCACGGGGCCGGGCACCACGACCACCTGCACTCCGCCTACGAGAGCCTCTCCTTCTCCTCCGAAGTGCCCATGGGCCCCCGCCCGTTCATGGCCTTCCTCGACAGTCGGCCCGAGGGGCTCTACCGCATCAAGGGGTACGTCGATTTCGGCGCCGCCGACCCGCGCAACAAGTACGCCGTGCACGCCGTGGGACGGTTTCTGCGCTTCTACCCCGAGCCGTGGGCCGCGGGGGAGCCGCGTCTCACCCAGCTCGTGCTCATCGGGTCGGGCATCGACGTACCCGCTCTGGAGAAAGAACTCGGGGCGTCTCGCGACGACGCCCCACAGGCCGGTGCCGATGAGCACAGCATGTGGGGCGTCCTGCGATACGTCCAGGAGCCCGAGCCCGGGCCCCTGGATTAGGCGACTACGCCGGGCCCGCCACCGCTGCCACCGGCTTCGCCAGCGAGACGCCCGAGCCGTCGCGGCGCGGGTCGATCTCCGGCAGCTCCGCGGGCAGGCCGCTGCGCTGGGCCGCGAGCGGCGGCGTCGGGCCCGCCCACGCGAAGCTCAGGCAGTCCTCGCCCTTCAGGAAGCGCTGGACGCGAACGCCGCCCGTGGCCCGGCCCTTGCGGGGGTACTGGTCGAACGGCGTCACCTTGGCCGTCGTCTGCACCGAGTCGTCGAGCGTGCCGCGCGATCCCGCCACCGTGAAGACCACGGCGTCGACGGCCGGGTCCACCGCGACGAACGAGATGACCTTGACGCCGTCCGCGAGCTTGATGCCCGTCATGCCGCCCGCGGGGCGGCCCTGCGGACGGACCTGGGCGGCTTGGTAGCGAAGGAGCTGGGCGTCGTCCGTGATGAAGACCAGGTCTTCCTCGCCCGTGCGCAGCTCGGCCGCGCCGACGATCCGGTCACCGTCCCTGAGGGTGATGACCTCCAGCTCTTCCTTGTGGGACGGATAGTCCGGGACCACCCGCTTGACCACGCCCTGTTCGGTGCCCAGGGCGAGGCCCGGTGAGGACTCGTCCAGGGTCATCAGGCAGATCAGGCTCTCGTCCGGCTCAAGCGTGAGCAGCTCCGCGACGGGGGCGCCTCCGGAGAGGTTGGGTGCCGCCGCCGTCTCCGGAAGCTGCGGGAGGTCCACCACGGACAGGCGCAGGAGACGCCCCTCGGAGGTCACCGCGCCCACCTCGCCCCGCGCGGTGGCGGGGACGGCGGAGACGATCACGTCGTGCTTGACGCGCTTGGTGTCGTTCTCCGCGAAGGGCTCGCCGTTGGCCGTACGGGCCAGGAGGCCGGTCGAGGAGAGGAGCACGCGGCACGGGTCGTCCGCCACCTGGAGGGAGACCGTGGGCGCAGGGGTGCTCGCCGACTCCAGGAGGACCGTGCGCCGGTCCGTGCCGAACTTCTTGGACACGGCGGCCAGTTCGGCCGAGACCAGCTTGCGCAGCTCCGCGTCCGACTCCAGGATCCGGGTCAGCTCGTCGATCTCGGCCTTGAGCTTGTCGCGCTCCGACTCCAGCTCGATGCGGTCGAACTTCGTCAGGCGGCGCAGCGGCGTGTCCAGGATGTACTGCGTCTGGATCTCGCTCAGCGAGAAGCGCTCCATCAGGCGCTCCTTGGCCTGTGCGGAGTTGTCGCTGGAGCGGATGAGGCGGATGACCTCGTCGATGTCCAGGAGGGCGACAAGCAGGCCCTCGACCAGGTGCAGCCGTGCCTGCTTCTTGCCGCGGCGGAACTCGCTGCGGCGCCGCACGACGTCGAAGCGGTGGTCGAGATAGACCTCCAGGAGCTCCTTGAGGCCCAGGGTGAGGGGCTGGCCGTCCACCAGGGCGACGTTGTTGATGCCGAAGGACTCCTCCATCGGCGTCAGTTTGTAGAGCTGTTCCAGGATGGCCTCGGGGACGAAGCCGTTCTTGATCTCGATGACCAGGCGCAGGCCGTGCGAGCGGTCCGTGAGGTCCTTGACGTCGGCGATGCCCTGGAGCTTCTTCGAGCCGACCAGGTCCTTGATCTTCGAGATGACCTTTTCGGGCCCCACGGAGAAGGGCAGTTCGGTCACGACCAGGCCCTTGCGGCGGGCCGTCACGTTCTCGACGGCCACCGTGGCGCGGATCTTGAAGGTGCCGCGCCCCGACTCGTACGCGTCCTTGACTCCGGACAGGCCGACGATGCGGCCGCCCGTGGGCAGGTCCGGGCCCGGCACGAAACGCATCAGCGTCTCCAGGTCGGCCCCGGGGTGCTTGATCAGGTGGCGGGCGGCAGCGATGACCTCGCCGAGGTTGTGCGGCGGCATGTTCGTCGCCATGCCGACGGCGATGCCCGACGCGCCGTTGACCAGGAGGTTCGGATAGGCGGCCGGGAGGGTGACCGGCTCCTGCTCCTGGCCGTCGTAGTTCGACTCGAAGTCGACGGTGTTCTCGTCGATCGACTCCGTCATCAGGGACGTCGCGTCGGCCATCTTGCACTCGGTGTACCGCATGGCGGCCGGCGGGTCGTCGTTGCCGAGCGAGCCGAAGTTGCCGTGCCCGTCCACGAGCGGCAGGCGCATGGAGAAGGGCTGGGCCATGCGCACCAGGGCGTCGTAGATCGACGCGTCTCCGTGCGGGTGCAACTTACCCATGACCTCGCCGACGACGCGGGCGCACTTCACGTAGCCGCGTTCGGGGCGCAGGCCCATTTCGTTCATTTGGTACACGATTCTGCGGTGTACCGGCTTCATGCCGTCGCGGGCGTCCGGCAGGGCGCGCGAGTAGATGACCGAATACGCGTACTCGAGGAAGGAGCCCTGCATCTCGTCGACGACGTCGATGTCGAGGATCTTCTCCTCGAACGACTCGTCGGGCGGCGGGGTCTTCGTGCTGCGGCGGGCCATCGCTGCTGCGGCTCCTTCACGGTGTCTGCCAGGGCATCAGCAAGAGTCTGACGCCGACCATCAACGGGATCTGACGCCGACCATTGTGGACTGTCCCACTGACAACGCCGACCACGACCCGGACTTCGGGCACGAGTACGCCGAGCGCGGAGCGGGAACTTCGCCGGTAGTCAGCGCGCTTGCATACAGTGTCAGGACTGGCAGAAATTCCAGCTTTTAGCGATCGAAGGGACGTACATGCCCATGGGTCACACGGCCACAGCCGAGGCCGGCTCCGGCGGCCTGACAGCGACCGAGCACCGGCTGGCCAACGGCCTGCGCGTGGTGCTTTCCGAGGACCACCTGACCCCGGTCGCCGCGGTCTGTCTCTGGTACGACGTCGGTTCGCGCCACGAGGTCAAGGGCCGTACGGGCCTCGCACACCTCTTCGAGCACCTCATGTTCCAGGGCTCGAAGCAGGTCCAGGGCAACGGCCACTTCGAGCTGGTCCAGGGCGCGGGCGGTTCGCTGAACGGAACCACCAGCTTCGAGCGCACCAACTATTTCGAGACGATGCCCGCACACCAGCTGGAGCTGGCCCTGTGGCTCGAAGCCGACCGCATGGGCTCGCTGCTCTCCGCGCTCGACGACGAATCCATGGAGAACCAGCGTGACGTCGTCAAGAACGAGCGCCGCCAGCGCTACGACAACGTTCCCTACGGCACGGCGTTCGAAAAGCTGACCGCCCTGTCGTACCCCGAGGGCCACCCCTACCACCACACCCCGATCGGCTCCATGGCCGACCTGGACGCGGCGACGCTGGAGGACGCGCGGAACTTCTTCCGTACGTACTACGCGCCCAACAACGCCGTCCTGTCCGTCGTCGGCGACATCGACCCCGAGGAGACCCTCGCCTGGGTCGAGAAGTACTTCGGGTCCATCCCCTCGCACGACGGCAAGCAGCCGCCGCGTGACGGCTCGCTGCCCGACGTCATCGGCAAGGAGCTGCGCGAGGTCGTCGAGGAGGATGTCCCGGCCCGCGCCCTGATGGCCGCCTACCGCCTCCCGGAGGACGGCACGCGCGCGTGCGACGCGGCCGACCTGGCGCTCACGGTCCTCGGCAGCGGCGAGTCGTCCCGGCTCTACAACCGCCTCGTGCGCCGCGACCGCACCGCGGTGGCGGCCGGATTCGGCCTGCTGCGGCTCGCCGGCGCCCCCTCGCTGGGCTGGCTCGACGTGAAGACGTCCGGCGACGTCGAGGTGCCCGTCATCGAGGCCGCCGTCGACGAGGAGCTCGCCCGCTTCGCGGAAGAGGGCCCCACCGAGGAGGAGATGGAGCGCGCCCAGGCACAGCTGGAGCGCGAGTGGCTTGACCGGCTCGCCACGGTCGCGGGCCGCGCGGACGAACTGTGCCGTTACGCCGTCCTGTTCGGCGACCCGCAGCTCGCCCTGACCGCCGTCGGGCGTGTCCTCGACGTCACCGCCGAAGAGGTCAAGGCGGCCGCAGCGGCCCGCCTGCGCCCCGACAACCGCGCGGTGCTCGTGTACGAACCCGTAGCGGACACAGCCGACGCAGCGGACACAGCGGGCCCCGAAGCCACCGACGAGGACGAAGAGGAGGCGGCGAAGTGACCGAGGCCGCGACGATGCAGTTCCACCCGCAGCCGCAAGCGGGCGCCGCCCGGCCGTGGGCCTTCCCCGCGCCCGAGCGCGCCACCCTGGACAACGGCCTCACCGTGCTGCGCTGCCACCGCCCCGGCCAGCAGGTCGTCGCCGTGGAGATCCACCTGGAGGCGCCGCTCGAAGCCGAGCCCGCGGGCCTCGACGGCGTCGCCACGATCATGGCGAGGGCCTTCAACGAAGGCACCGACAAGCACTCCGCCGAGGACTTCGCCGCCGAGCTCGACCGCTGCGGCGCCAGCATGGACGCGCACGCCGACCACCCCGGCGTCCGGGTCTCCCTGGAGGTCCCGGTCTCCCGTCTGCCGAAGGCGCTCGGTCTGCTCTCCGACGCCCTGCGCGCCCCCGCCTTCGCGGACAGCGAGATCGAACGCCTCGTGACCAACCGCCTGGACGAGATCCCGCACGAGGCCGCCAACCCGGGGCGCCGCGCAGCCAAGGAGCTCTCCCGGCAGCTGTTCCCGGCCACCTCGCGCATGTCGCGGCCCCGGCAGGGCACGGAGGAGACGGTCAAGGCCATCGACTCCGCCGCGGTGCGTGCCTTCTACGAGAAGCACGTGCGTCCCGCCACGGCGACCGCCGTCGTCGTGGGCGACCTCACCGGCACCGACCTGGACGCCGTCCTCGCCGACACCCTCGGCTCCTGGACGGGCGGCACGGCCCAGCCGCGGCCGGTGCCCCCGGTGACCGCCGACGACACCGGGCGTGTCGTGATCGTCGACCGCCCGGGCGCCGTCCAGACGCAGCTGCTCATCGGTCGCGTGGGACCGGACAGGCACGACCGTGTCTGGCCCGCCCAGGTGCTCGGCACGTACTGCCTCGGCGGCACCCTCACCTCGCGCCTGGACCGCGTCCTGCGCGAGGAGAAGGGATACACCTACGGCGTACGGTCGTTCGCCCAGGTCCTGCGTTCGGCTCCGGACGGCACCGGCGCCGCCATGCTGGCCATCAGCGGCTCCGTGGACACCGAGTCCACGGGACCGGCCCTCGATGACCTGTGGAAGGTCCTGCGCACCCTCGCCGCCGAAGGCCTCACGGACGCCGAGCGCGATGTCGCCGTGCAGAACCTGGTGGGCGTGGCCCCGCTCAAGTACGAGATGGCGGCGTCCGTCGCGGCCACCCTGGCCGACCAGGTCGAGCAGCACCTGCCCGACGACTTCCAGGCCCAGCTGTACCGCCAGTTGGCCGCGACCGGCACCGTGGAGGCCACCGCCGCCGTGGTGAGCGCCTTCCCCGTGGACCGGCTCGTGACGGTGCTCGTCGGCGATGCCGCGCAGATCGAGGAGCCCGTCAGGGCGCTCGGCATCGGCGAAGTGAGTGTCGTCACCGGCTGAGCACGGTGACAGCCTGAGTGACAGTCAGGACATATGGGGACCCCAGTGGCTGGAATTAGCCACTGGGGTCCCCATATGTCCGAATTAGTACGGAGGTTACGTGTCTGCCCTGTGGCGTGCGCTACAAAAGCTCTGATCCGTTTGTCGTTTGAAAGACGCCACGCTTAGCGTCTGGTCCGGCTGTTCGTCATGCAGTACGCCGCACCCGCGGCACCGGACAGTCATCGCCGAGTCCCCGTACGGCGCGAGCCAGGGGAGCCGGGGACCCACATGTCCCCTTGGGGTGAATCGGGAACCTTGCCGTGAGGTGAGGGACTCGTAGGAGACCTTCCTGCTCCGAACCCGTCAGCTAACCCGGTAGGCGAGAAGGAAGGAAAGGATCAGCCGCTTCATGGCGTTTACCCGTGCCACCGGGAAGCACCGTCGCCCGAGCCGCCTCACGCGCACGACCGCGAATGTGGCGGGCGTCGCCGCACTGACCACCACCGGTGTCATCGGAGGCCTGGCCGCTCCGGCGCTCGCCGCCGACGACGCGGTTGCCCTCGAGCACACCGGCCTCACCCAGGCCGTCTCCGTCGGCGACTCGCTGGCCGCGAGCATCGACGCGCAGGCCACCGCCCAGCAGCAGGCCGCCGACGCCGCCGCGGCCGCCAAGAAGGCCGAAGAGGCCGCCAAGAAGAAGGCCGAGGAGGCCAAGCGCAAGGCCGAGGCCGAGGCGAAGGCCAAGGCCAAGAAGGAGCGCGAGGCCAAGGAGCGCGCCGCCCGCGAGGCCGAGCGCAAGCGCCTGAACACCTACGTCGCCCCGGTCTCCGGCTCGTCCGTCTCCACGGGCTACCAGGCGGGCGGCGGCATGTGGTCCTCCGGCAGCCACACCGGGATCGACTTCCACGCCGCGTCCGGCACCTCGGTCCACGCGGTGGGCTCCGGCACCGTCGTCGAGGCCGGCTGGGGCGGCGCCTACGGCAACAACGTGGTCATCAAGATGAACGACGGCACGTACACCCAGTACGGCCACATGTCGTCCCTCGGTGTCACCGTCGGCCAGGCGGTCACGCCGGGCCAGCAGATAGGCCTGTCGGGCTCCACCGGCAACTCCAGCGGCCCGCACCTGCACTTCGAGGCCCGCACCGGCGAGGACTACGGCACGGACATCGACCCGGTCGCCTACCTCCGCTCGCACGGCGTCAACGTCTGATCCACGGCGGCCCGCGCGACGCACACCCGATTCACCGAAAGCCCCGGCTCATCGCGAGCCGGGGCTTTCGTCGTTCCCCGCCTCCTTTGGTCACGTCCCCGCCGCCTTTGGTCACGCATCACCTTTGGCCAAAAGTATCCATGGATTCTGGCCAGCCATCGGAAATTCAGTCGCTCTGCAATAGAGTCACTGAAAAAGCGTCGATCGACCGCGTTTCGCGGGGATTAAGGCGGAGGTCAGGTCATGCGCATTCCCGCGCACTCGGTGTGCACGGCCATCCGGGACGACATCGTCTCCGGTGTCTACGAACGGGGCGGCCGGCTCACCGAGGAACTGCTCGCGCGCCGCTACGGAGTCTCCCGCGTCCCCGTGCGCGAGGCCCTGCGCACCCTGGAGGCCGAGGGCTTCGTCGTCACGCGCCGGCATGCGGGCGCCTGCGTGGCCGAGCCCACCGAGCAGGAGGCCGCCGACCTCCTGGAGATCCGCCTGCTCCTGGAGCCGCTCGGCGCCGCCCGTGCCGCGCAGCGCCGCACGGAGGCCCATCTGAAGGTCCTGCGCGGCCTCGTCAGGCTCGGCCAGGAGCGTTCCCGGCGCGGCCACAGCGAGGACCTGCGCTCGCTGGGCGGCTGGTTCCACGAGACGCTCGCCCAGTCGTCCGGCAGCCCCGGCCTCACGGCGCTGCTCACCCAGCTCCGGCACAAGATCGCCTGGATGTACGTCGTCGAGGGGCCGGCCGCTCCCGCGGAGTCCTGGGCGGAGCACGCCGCGATCGTCGACGCGGTCGCCCGCGGGGACGCGGAACGGGCCAGGTCGCTCGCCGCGGCCCACGCGGAACGGTCGACGGCCGCGCACCGGCCGCGCTTTGTTCCGCAAGGTCACCGGGCCGTGGGCCGTGATCGTGTGAGGGATTCGCAACATGCCGTAAACACGGTGGGCCTCCGGCATTAACAGAGGCGCCGTATACAAAGAAGTGCTATTCGGCGGGGTGCTATTTCTGCTGCCCGAATCCGGGATAAGTCCTCGGTATTCGGCGGGGTGCGCAAAAACGGCGAAGGGCCCGCCCTCGAATTCGGGCGGGCCCTTCGCCGTATGAGTACCGGTCTTTACTAGACAGTCTCGGGAAGCTCCTCGAGACCGTCGGCGACCAGCTTCGCCAGACGGTCGAGAGCAGCGTCCGCACCCTCGGCGTCGGAGGCGAGCACGATCTCCTCGCCGCCCTGCGCGCCCAGGCCGAGCACGGCGAGCATGGAGGCGGCGTTCACGGGGTTGCCGTCCGCCTTGGCGATCGTCACGGGGACGCCGGCGGCGGTGGCCGCGCGGACGAAGATGGAGGCGGGTCGGGCGTGAAGGCCCTCGGCCCAGCCGACGTTGACGCGGCGCTCAGCCATGTGTTGCTGCCCTTCCGGATGTCTCACAGTTGTCTAGACCAGTGTCTCATGCCGTCACGCGTGCTCCGCCGGCCGCTGGTCCGTACGGCATCGACCGGAGGTCCTGCCCCGTCGACCGTACGTCCTCGTGCCACGGGCCCGCGTCCCGCCCTTCGACGACTCCTAGCCTGCCCCGGCCGCCGCGCCCCCGCGACCCGTACCCTGGCCCCATGACGACCCCGTCGGACCGGCAGGCATATCCCTCCCACTGGGAAGCCGATGTCGTCCTGCGTGACGGAGGCACCGCCCGGATCCGGCCGATCACGGCCGAGGACGCGGACCGCCTCGTCAGCTTCTACGAGCAGGTCTCGGACGAGTCGAAGTACTACCGCTTCTTCGCGCCCTACCCCCGCCTGTCCGCCAAGGACGTCCACCGGTTCACCCATCACGACCAAGTGGACCGCGTGGGTCTCGCGGCCACCGTGGGCGGCGAGTTCATCGCGACCGTGCGCTTCGACCGCATCGACTCCCGCGGCATGTCCGCGAGCGCGCCCGCCGACGAGGCCGAGGTCGCCTTCCTGGTGCAGGACGCCCATCAGGGCCGCGGCGTCGCCTCCACCCTCCTCGAACACATCGCGGCCGTCGCCAGGGAGCGCGGCATCCGGCGCTTCGCCGCCGAGGTGCTGCCCGCCAACACCAAGATGATCAAGGTGTTCACGGATGCGGGCTACCAGCAGAAGCGCAGCTTCGAGGACGGCGTCGTACGACTCGAATTCGATCTGGAACCGACCGACCGCTCGCTCGCCGTGCAGCGCGCCAGGGAGCAGCGCGCCGAGGCGCGGTCGGTGCAGCGGCTGCTGACACCGGCGTCGGTCGCCGTGATCGGCGTCGGGCGCACGCCGGGCGGCGTGGGCCGCAGCGTGCTGCGCAATCTGCGCGAGGCGGGCTTCACGGGCAGTCTGTACGCGGTGAACAGCGCGTTCGAGGCGGGGAGCGAGGTCGACGGGGTGCCCGCGTACCGCTCCGTGCGGGACATCGACGCGCCCGTCGAGCTGGCCGTCGTCACCGTGCCCGCCGAGCGGGTGCCGCAGGCCGTCGCCGAGTGCGGCGAGCTCGGGGTGCCCGGCCTCGTCGTGATCTCCGCCGGGTACGCGGAAAGCGGTCCCGAAGGGCGTGAGCGGCAGCGCGAGCTGGTGCGGCAGGCGCGGTCGTACGGCACGCGCATCCTCGGCCCGAACGCCTTCGGGGTCATCAATACGTCGCCGGACGTGCGGCTCAACGCCTCGCTGGCCCCGCATCCTCCCGAGCGCGGGCGGATCGGCCTCTTCACCCAGTCCGGTGCGATCGGCATCGCGCTGCTGTCCGGGCTGCACCGGCGCGGTGCGGGTCTTTCGACCTTCGTCAGTGCGGGCAACCGTGCGGACGTGTCCGGCAACGACGTGCTCCAGTACTGGTACGAGGACCCCGACACCGATGTCGCCCTGATGTACCTGGAGTCCATCGGCAACCCCCGCAAGTTCACCCGGCTCGCCCGGCGGGCGGCGACGGCGAAGCCGCTGGTCGTGGTGCAGGGGGCCAAGCACAGCGGGATCGCGCCCACGGGGCACGCCGTCCAGGCCACGCGGCTTCCGCATGCCACGGTGTCGGCGCTGCTGCGCCAGGCCGGGGTCATCCGGGTGGACACCGTCACCGAGATGGTGGACGCGGGGCTGCTGCTTGCGGGGCAGCCGTTGCCCGCGGGGCCGCGGGTGGCGATTCTCGGGAACTCCGAGTCGCTCGGGCTGCTCACGTACGACGCGTGTGTTGCTGACGGGCTTCGGCCGTTGCCTCCGCGGGATCTGACTACCGGGGCCACCCCGGAGGACTTCCGGGCCGCCTTGGTCGACGCCCTGTCGGACGATGCCTGTGACTCGGTGATCGTGACCGCCATTCCCTGGGTGGGGGAGGACGGGCCCACTCCCGAGTCTCCCGAGGGGGAGGAGCTTGCCGCCGCTCTGCGGGATGCGGCCGCGGGGTGTCCGGCGAAGCCGGTGGCCGTGGTGCACGTCGAGCTTGGCGGGCTTGCCGAAGCGCTTTCGGCTGCCGCGAGTACCCGGCCCGACGCCCCTGCACAGGCACCCGGCGGTGAGCGCTGTGCCCACCCTTCCCCAAGCTCTCAACTACGTTCGAGCAGGGGAGACCCCAATCGCCCTGCGGAACGCCTGCCCACAGCAGCGGACACGGACACGGACACGGACTCTGCCTATCGCATCCCCGCCTACCCCGCCGCCGAGCGTGCCGTCCGTGCGCTTGCCGAAGCCGTTAAGTACGCGCAGTGGCGGCGGGAAGCAGCGGAGCCCGGCAAAGTGCATGAGTACGAGGACATCGACGAGCACGGCACCGCCCGGCGGATCGATGAGCTGCTGGCCGAGCAGGGCGACCCGCGTGGCGCCACCCTCACCCAGGACGACGCGCGCGAACTGCTCGGGCGCTACGGCATCGACGTACGGGACGCCCTGCCCGCGCCCGACCCCGGCGCCGCGGTGGCGGCCGCCCGCACGCTCGGCTACCCCGTGGCCCTCAAGACCACGGCCCCGCACCTGCGCCACCGCGCCGACCTCGGCGGTGTCCGCCTCGACCTCGCGGACGAAGAGCAATTGCGCCGTGCCTACGCCGAATTGACCGAGACGTTCGGCAAGCCCGTCGAGCTGCGGCCCGTGGTGCAGGCGATGGCGCCCCGTGGCGTCGACACCGTCGTCCGCGCGGTCATCGACCCGGCGGCCGGAGCGGTGCTCTCCTTCGGGCTCGCCGGCGCCGCGTCCGAGCTGCTCGGCGACACCGGGCACCGGCTGATTCCGGTCACGGAGCGCGACGCGGGCTCCCTGGTCAGGTCCATCCGGACCGCCCCGCTCCTCTTCGGCTGGCGCGGCTCGGCGCCCGTGGACACTCCGGCCCTGGAGGAACTGCTCCAGCGGGTCTCGCGCCTCGTGGACGATCACCCCGAGGTGGTCACCGTCTCCCTGGAGCCCGTGGTCGTTGCCCAGCGCGGCCTCTCCGTGCTCGGCGCCTCCGTGCGTCTAGCGCCGCCGCCCGCCCGCGACGACCTCGGTCCGCGGGCCCTGCCCGGGTACTGAGGCGGCCAGTGGGGCACCGCGTGCCCTCTGCCGGGCCGTAGGATGGACGGCATGGCAAAGACCGGTACGACGACCCAGGGGCTGCGCGCGGCGATCGAGCGCAGCGGCTACTACCCGGCCCTCGTGGCCGAGGCGGTGGAGGCCGCGATCGGCGGCGAACCCATCGGGTCCTACCTGGTCCATCAGGAAACCACGTTCGACGCGAACGAAGTGCGCCGGCACGTGACGGTCCTCGTCCTGACCGGCACCCGTTTCATCGTCAGCCACACGGACGAGCAGGCGGCGGACAGCACGTCCCCGACGCCGTACGCGACGACCTCCACGGAGTCCGTGAAGATCGGCCGGATCTCCTCCGTCGTCGTCAGCCGGGTCGTCGCCAACCCCGAGAAGTACGTTCCTGGCTCGCTGCCCCGCGAGGTCGTCCTGACCATCGGCTGGGGCGCCGTGGCGCGCATCGACATCGAGCCCGCGGCCTGCGGCGATCCCAACTGCGAGGCGGACCACGGGTACACCGGCAGCTCCACCGCCGACGACCTCAGCCTGCGCGTCAGCGAGGCGGGTGACGGCCCGGACACCGTGCGCCAGACCCTGGCGTTCGCGCAGGCGCTGTCCGAGGCGACCGCGGAGACCGCCCGCTGATGTCCCTGCCCGCCTGGGACGACGTACAGCCGCTCGCCCTCGACACCGCGCCCCTGCCCGAGTACGGCACGGGCTCGCTCGCCGACCTGCTGCCCACGCTCGTCTCCCACCAGGGCGTCGAAGGCTTCTCGCCGGTGATCCAGGAGCTGGCCCCCGCCGACCGGAACTGCGTCTTCCTGATCGACGGCCTCGGCTGGGAGCAGCTCCGCGCCCACCCGGCGGAGGCGCCCTTCCTGACCTCGCTCATCGGTTCGTCCCGTGGCGGTACGGGCCGTCCGATCACCGCCGGTTTCCCCGCCACCACGGCGACCTCGCTCGCCTCGGTCGGCACGGGCCTGCCGCCCGCCTCGCACGGCCTGCCCGGCTACGCCGTCCGCAACCCCGCCACCGGCGAGCTGATGAACCAGCTCCGCTGGAACCCGTGGACGGACCCCCGCAAGTGGCAGCCGTACCCCACCGTCTTCCAGCAGGCCCACGCGGCGGGTGTGCACACCGCCCAGGTGTCGTCGCCGACCTTCGAGAGGACCCCGCTCACCAAGATCGCGCTCAGCGGCGGCACCTTCCGCGGCAAGCTCTCCGGCGAGGACCGCATGGACCTCGCCGCCGAGCAGCTCGGCGCGGGCGACCGGTCCCTCGTCTACACGTACTACGCGGAAGTCGACGGCAAGGGCCACCGCTTCGGCGTCGACTCCGACGCCTGGCGCGGCCAGCTCATGTACGTCGACCGGCTCGTCCAGCGCCTGGCCGAGCAACTCCCGCCGCGCAGCGCCCTGTACGTCACCGCCGACCACGGCATGCTCGACATCCCCTTCGACGAACAGTCCCGCATCGACTTCGACGAGGACTGGGAGCTGCGTGCCGGTGTCGCCCTCCTCGGCGGCGAGGGCCGCGCCCGTCATGTGTACGCGGTGCCGGGCGCCGAGAACGACGTCCTGACCGTCTGGCGCGAGGTGCTCGGCGAGCAGTTCTGGGTGGCGGGCCGGGACGAGGCGATCGCTGCGGGCTGGTTCGGTCCGCCGGGCGCCGTCGACGAGCGGGTCCGCGGACGCATCGGCGACGTCATCGCGGCGGCCCACGACGACGTGGCGATCATCGCCACCGAGAAGGAGCCGAAGGAGTCTGCCCTGGTCGGCATGCACGGCTCCATGACCCCCGTCGAGCAGCTCGTGCCCCTGATCGAAGTACGCTCCTGACCGGACTCCGACCCCCGGCGAGCACCGTCCCCGCGTCAGCACCGTCCCCTCGTACGTACACCTCGAAAGGCCGCAACTCCCCATGCCCGAGCTGGTGTTCTTCTCCGGAACGATGGACTGCGGAAAGAGCACGCTGGCTCTGCAGATCGAGCACAACCGCTCGGCCCGCGGCCTGAAAGGGATGATCTTCACCCGTGACGACCGCGCGGGCGAGGGCAAGCTCTCCTCGCGGCTCGGCCTGGTCACGGACGCGATCGAGGCCGCGGACGACTTCGACTTCTACGCCCATCTCGTCGACCACCTCTCGCGGGGCGGCCGCGCGGACTACGTGATCGTGGACGAGGCGCAGTTCCTCGCCCCCGGGCAGATCGACCAGCTGGCCCGGGTCGTCGACGACCTGGGGCTCGGCGTCTTCGCCTTCGGCATCACCACGGACTTCCGCTCCAAGCTCTTCCCCGGCTCGCAGCGCCTGGTCGAACTCGCCGACCGTGTCGAGGTGTTGCAGGTCGAGGCGCTGTGCTGGTGCGGCGCCCGCGCCACCCACAACGCCCGCACCATAGGCGGTGCGATGGTCGTCGAAGGCGCCCAGGTCGTCGTCGGCGACGTCAACCACGCCGCGGACGAGGTGGGTTACGAGGTGCTGTGCCGCCGCCACCACCGCAAGCGCATGACGAGCGCCACGTCGCACGCGGCGGCCCTGTCGCCCGACGTCCTGCCGGTCACTCCCGGCTGAGCGCCGTCCGCCCGCCGCCCGCCGCCGTACGGGCGTGCGGGGAGGGTGCGCGGGGACACGCATGAATTCGTCATGTTGAAGGCATGACGGCGAGGATTCCCTGGTCGGCGGGGTGTGGCCGAGACTCGAACGTGCCAAGGATTCGGTCGCCCGCCCCGAAGGACTGCCATGGACATCGTGCCCGAGCTTTCGCCGTTCTTCCGCGGTCCTCAGCACTTGGTGCACAAGCCGGAGAGCCCCGAGGCCTTCCTCCTGGACGCGGGCGCGCCCGTACGGCAGAGCTTCACCTACGCCACCGAACTGCCCGAAGGGCACCCGCTGTTCGACGACGTGGCCGCGCCCTTCCACGACCTGCTCTTCCCCGTCGAGGCGCTGCGGCACGCCGCGCTTTTCGCGGCCCGGCAGTACTTCCGGGTGCCGCCGCAGCGGATCACCGCGGTCTCAGCGAGCGGCACGGAGATCACCGACGTGACTCCGTGGCGGCGCTCCGGCGGGCCCGCCCGGCTCGCGCTCGAACTCGCCCTCACCCCGGTCAACGTGATCACGGGAGTGCCCCGCGGCCTGGAGTGCGAGGCCGTCGTGTCGATCGGCGGCCGGCGCTGCGGGACGGCCGGGGCCGAACTCGTCTTCCTCTCGCCCGGCGTGCACCGCGGTCACCGCGAGGCGGGGCGGCGGCAGAGCGAACAGAGTCTCCTCGCGGGGCACGGGCAGTTCACGGTGACCGGTGTGCCCGCGCCCGAACGCGTGGGGCGGCGCAGCTCCCGCAACGTCCTCGTGGGCCTGCCGGTCGAGGGCGAGGACGAACGGCTGGTCTTCCCCGTGGACCTGGACGCCGCTGGACAGGTACTCGGCGACGAGGTGCCCGCGGCGCTGTTCCTGGAGGCCTCGCGGCAGGCGGCCCTGATGGCCGCCGCCGAACTGCACGGCTTCGTCACGTCGCACGCGCTGCTCACCCACTGGCACGGCGCCTTCCGCGGCTTCGCCGAGCCCGCGCTGCCCCTGCACTGCGCGGTGCACGCACAGAAGCCGGACGAGGGAGGCGTCGTGCGGGATGCCGCCGGGCAGCCCACGGCCCGGTTACGCCTCGACTTCCTGCAGGGCGACCGCGAAGTGGCCAGGGTGTCCGCGTCCGTACTCCAGGACTGCTAGGCACGCCATGCGATTCCGAGTGCTCGGACCGGTACGGATGGCGCCGCGGGCGCCGACCGCGGCCAAGCCGCGCGTGGTGCTCGCCACCCTGCTGATGCAGAGCAACAGCGTGGTGTCGACACACGCCCTCATCGACGAACTGTGGAGCCAGGAGCCGCCCCGCACGGCCGCCACCACCCTCCAGGTCTACGTCTCCCACCTGCGCAAGGCACTCGCGGACGGCGTCGCGGGCAGCGGCGACGGCGTCGCGGGCGCGGGCACAGGCGACGGCGTGCAGCCGCTCCTGACCGTGCCGCCCGGCTATCTGCTCCGGGTCGCCGACGACGACCTCGACCTGCTGGTCTTCGAGACGTTGCGGGACGAGGGGCGGGCAGCATACGGGCGCAAGGACTACGCGGAGGCGTCCCGGCGGCTCTCGCGGGCGCTCGCCCTGTGGACGGGCCCCGCGCTCTCCGGCATTCCGCACGGGCCGACCCTGCAGACCTCCGCGATCCGGCTCGACGAGCTGCGCCTGGAGGCCCTGGAGCAGCGCATCTCCGCCGATCTGCGCATGGGCCGCCACCAGGAACTGATCGGCGAACTCATGGCCCTCGCCCATGACCACCCCCTGCGCGAGACCCTGCATTGCCATCTGATGGTCGCGCTGTACCGCTCGGGACGGCAGTCGGACGCCCTGCACGTGTACCACCGGGCCCGCCGCGGACTCGTCGACGAACTCGGGGTGGAACCCGGCCCCGTGATGAGCCGCCTCCTGGAGCGGATTCTCGCCTCCGACCCCGCACTGACCTGGCAGCAGGACACTCCCCGTACGCCCGGGACTCCGCAGACGGCCGCGGGGCCCGTGGTGCGGCTGCCGGGACCGGTGGACCACTTCACCGGGCGCGCGGCCCAACTCGCCCTGGGGCGACGGTTCCTGTCGGGCGCCGGGCCGCTGCCGGGGCGGGTGCTCGCGGTGTCCGGGCGGGCCGGGGCCGGGAAGACCGCCCTCGCCGCCCGCCTCGCGCACGACGCCGGTGATCTCTTCCCCGACGGCCGGGTGCTGCTGTTGCTGCGCGACGCCGGTGGGCGCGCCCTGACCCCGCATGCCGCCCTGACGACGCTGCTGCGCAGGCTGCGAGGCGGCAGGGAAGACGCGTCGCCCGTGGTGGGCGGCGGCCGGGAGGAGCCCGCCGTCGCCGCTCCGGAGTCCGAATCCGCCGATCTGGTCTACGAGTTGACCAAGGGACGCAAGATGCTCTTCGTCCTGGACGACGCGGTGTCCGAGGCGCAGGTCCGGCCGGTGCTCGCGGCGCTGCCCGACAGCACGGTCCTGCTGACCGGCCGGCATGCGCTCGGCGCCCTCGACGGCGTACAGCACCTCGTCCTCGACGTGTTCAGCAGCCAGGAGGCGGCGGAACTGCTCGTGCGGTGCGGCGGTCCCGCGATGCGCGAGGACCCGGCCGCGGCCGGCGAGACGGCCCGGCTGTGCGGCAACCTGCCGCTCGCGCTGCGGGTGGCCGCCGCGGGGCTCGCCGCGCGGCCGCACTGGAGCGCCGCGGACCTCGTGGGACGGCTCGCCGACGAGCGGACCCGGCTCAGCTCCCTGGAGCTCGGCGACCTCGACGTGCGCAGCAGTCTGCTGACCGCCTACCGGGACGTGGGGATACAGGGACGCCAGGCGTTCCGGCTGCTCGGGCTCGCCCCGCTGCCCGACTTCGCGCTGTGGAGCGCGGCGGCGCTGCTTGCCACGGAACTCCCGGAGGCCGAGCGGCACACCGAGGAACTGGTGCGCGCCCGGCTCCTGGAGGCCGTCGCCCGTCCGGGGCAGCTGACCACGGTGCGCTACAGCTTCCACCCCCTGCTGCGGTCCCTCTCCCTCGAACTGCTCGACAGGCGCCCGGTGTCGGCGACCGACCGGCTCGGCCGCGCCTTCCTGGCCCTCGCGCGGCACGCCGACGCCCTGCTCGCGCCGGGGCGCGACCCTCTGGGGGACTCCCTGGTGCCGCCGGCCGGTATCAACCCGGGCGCACTGATCGGACCGGCGCCCCTCCAGTGGTTCCGGGAGGAGGCTGCGGGTCTCCTGGAGACCGTACGGCAGACGCACGCGGCCGGACTCTGGCAGCTCTGCTCGGCCCTGGCGTCGGCGGCGGCGGGCTACTACGAGGCCGGGGCGCTGTGGGACGACTGGGCGCAGGGGCACCACCTCGCCCTGGACGCGGCCCGGCAGGCCGGTGACCCGCACGCGGAGGCCGCGGTGCTTCGCTCGCTCGGCGATCTGGCGTGGCAGCGGCAGGAGACGGCGACGGCCGTCGACCGCTACCGCCTCGCCTGGCACCTCTTCACGCGCTGCGGGGACCGCGCCTGTGCCGCCCGCTGTCTGTCCGGCGAGGCGGACGTCATGCTCGGGCAGGGTCGCGGGGCGCGGGCCGAGCGTGGCTACGTGCGCGCGCTGTCGGCCGGGCAGGCCGAGAACGACCACCGCGGCATTGCCGACGCCCTGCGCGGTCTGGCGCTCGTGGCACTGCGGGAGGGGCGGACCGCCGAGGCCAGGGGGCGCCTCGCCGAGTGCGCGACGCAGGCCGGGCGTGCGGGAGACCGGCGCTGGGAGGAGTACGCGACGCGCACCCTCGGCGCCGTGGACGCGGCGGTGGCCGCGGGCCGCGAGGGTGACATCGCGGGCCGGCCGCTGGAGGTCAGGCCGGGCGTGTGGCTGCTTTCGGCGCCCGTTCCCGGCCGCTGAAGGGACGCTTGTGCGGCCTCAAAGCGCTCTGCAACTCGATGAGTTGACCCAGTAGCGTTACGTGGTGCCCCCCGGTGAGTGAATCCCGTGAGTGGCTCCCCAGGGACGCCACGAAAGGAGCGCAGAGACAGTGCGCCGTATCGCGTCCGAAGTCCAGATCAGCGCCGGTCCCCAAGAGGTGTGGGCCGTG